>NZ_JBHYZV010000066.1:0-46266 GCF_042753905.1 Streptomyces sp. NPDC059248
TCGGGGGCTGGTTTTTGTTTTAATCATCCTGGGGCACGCACTCCGAGGAGTGCGTGCCCGGCCTTCGCCCGTCCGTTGCCCGTGCGGTGACGACCCGGGCCGTCAGCTCCCGGTGCCCGGCTCCGCGCCCGGGGCGGTACCGGATGTACCGGACGGCCCGTCGGACGCGGACGGTCCGGCCAAGCCGGTCCCGGGCGCCGACCCGGCCTGCGGCGGCTTCGGCTTCGGCACCGTGGGCGGCGTCACGGACTGGCTCTGCGAAGGCGCCGGGGACGACACCGGCGGGGACGACGAGCCGGGCGGCGCGGACGACGGCGGCCGGCTGCTCGGGGCGGACGACTGCGACGACGACGGCCGCGGGGGCGTCGAGCGGGTCGGCCCCGGGTCCGGCGGCGACGAGGAGCGCGTGGGCCGCGCTCCCGGCGTGGCCGGGGACTCGGTCCGCGAAGCCGACGGCACCGCCGAGGTACGCGACGGCGGCCGGTACGGGTCCGAGGCGCTCGGCTCGGACCCGGGCCCGGTGTCCGTCGTCTCCGGCGGCTCCTCGCGCGCGTCCTCGACGGCGGTCTCACCGGTCCCCACCCGGTTACCGGGCGTCTTCCTCTCCTCGGACGCCGGGGCGAAGGCCATGAAGGCGCCCAGGGCGGCCACGAGCAGCGCGCCCGCGCCCACCGCGACCAGATTGCGCCGGGCGCCCGTCAGGGCGGCGAGACGGCGCCGGAGCGGCTTCTCGTCGTCCTGTCCCGGCGGCGGCACGGCGAGCACCGGCTGCGGCACGGTCAGCGGTTCGGAGATCGCCGCTGCGGCGCCCACCGGCGGCACCGGGCGGGCCGCCGCCGGGGGTACCGGAGGTACCGGGGGCGCCTCGGTACGACCGTCGGTCCGTACCTCCGGCCACGCGTCGAGCGGCGCGGAAGGTTCGGCCGGATCGGACGGTTCGGATCCTTCGGATGCTGCGGACGCGACGCCTTCCGCCGGGTCCGGCAGGGGCACGGGTACGGATACGGGTACCGGGACCGGGACGAGTTGGGGCCGGGCCGGGCCGCCGGGGCCCAGCGCCCGGGGCTCCGGCGCCGCGGCGAGCGCGGCGGGCCCGGCCGCCCGGCTCTCCCGGTCGGTGACCAGAGCCAGGGCGCGGCGCCCCGCGACCGTGCCGTTCTTGTCGGCGAGCGCGCCGCGCAGCGCGATCGACGCCTCCAGTTCGGCGCGGGCCCTGCCGAGGCGTTCGGTGCAGAGCGCGAGCACGCCGAGTTCGTGGTGGAAGTACGCCTCCTCGGCGACCTCGCCCGCTATTCGGGCCGCCTCCGAGCCCATCCGCAGCGCGCTCTCCCAGGCCGTCCAGTGCAGACCGGCGGCGAAGACGGGGGCGGCGGCGCGGGCGAGCCGTACGGCCGTACTGATGTGTCCCGGCACCCGGTCCGTCAGCAGCGCCGCCAGGGCGGCGAGTACGGCGTCGGCCTCGACGGCGACACGTTCGGCGCCGACCGAGGGGTGCGCGGTCCACCAGGCGTAGTGCTGGGCGACGGTGTGGGCGCGGGCGCCCGCGTCGACGGGTCCCGCGCCGTCGGCGCCGTACCCCTCGTCCTTGAGCTGGTCGAGCGCGCCGGGCGCGAGCCGGTAGCGGGGCCCGGCGGGTGAGAGCAGTCCGCAGCCGATGAGTTCGCCGAGGGCCGTGTCGGCGTGGGTGTCGCCGATGAGCGCGGGCAGATGCGCCTGGTGCGGCACCTCGCCGCCGAGGGCGACGGCGAACCGCAGCGTCTCCCGGGCCGATTCGCCGAGCCGGGACGCGAGGAGCGCGGCGGGCGCCGCGCCCTGGGCCAGCGTCGGCAGCCGTACGGGACGGCTCCGGGGCTTCTCGAAGGGCGAGGCGTCCTCGGCCTCGGCGGTCTCGTCGGCACCGCCGGGCGCCCCGCCCAGCGCGTCGTTCTGCCGGAGCAGGGCACCGGCCTGGACGAAGCGCAGCGGCAGCCCCTCGGACTCGAACCAGAGGTCGCCCGCCCAGTTCCGTTCGTCCTCGGTCAGTTCGCGGCCCACGAGCCCGGTGAGGAGTTCGAGCGCCCCGGCCCGGGTGAGTCCGTCGAGTTCGACCTCTTCGAAGACGGAGCCGGGGCCGCGGGCGTCGGTACCGGCCGGGGCCGCGTCGGGAGCAGAGGCGACGAGGAACGCGCACTCGGGCGCCGCGTCCAGCAGGTCGTCGAGGGCGGGCCCGCCGGATTCGAGATCGTCGACGATCACCACGGCGCCGATCCCGGCGACCCGGGTGAGGAGTTCGGCGCGATCGGGGCGGTAGCGGTCGGTGCGGTGGACGGCCGCGTACAGCGCGTACAGCGGATCGGCGGGGGTCCGGCCCGCCCCGCCGAGCCGGATCACCCCGTCGGGGGCGAGGGCCGCGCAGTCCTGGGCGACCAGGTCGAGCAGGGCGGACCGGCCGGAGCCCGCGGGCCCGGTGAGACGTATGGAACGGCCCCGGCGCAGCAGGCCCGTGAGCCGTTCGCGGACCTCGTCGCGTTCGACGAGGGGGACGGGCGCCGCGGCCGGACCGGCGGGCACGGGCGGCCGGCCGGCCCGGTCGTGGGCGGCGCGCTCGGCGTCGGTACGCCGCCGGGGCGGCTCGGGCCAGTCCTGGTCGTCGGGTGCGCCGCCGGGCGGGCGGAGGGCGATCTCACTGCCGTCGACGGGGTTGACGGAGAGCAGGAAGTCACCCGCGACGACGGGGACGATCCGCGCGGCCCCGGCCGCGGGGTGGGCGAAGCCCTCCACGGCGGGGTCGCGCGGGGCACGCGGCGTGCCACTGCTCTCGCCGGAGCTGGCGTTCTTCATCGGCTCCCTTGGCTTCATCGGCTCCATTGGTTTCCGGGCCCCCCGGAGGTGTCGTCACGCGGATACGCGCCGCCGCTCACCGCTTCACGGGCTCAACGGCCGCGTCGGAGCCCGGCGAAACCCGAACCCCAGGGCCTCCCTTCCGGATCTTGCTGGGCTCGCGGGCCCTGGCACGCACGCTCGCTACGTTGTCGTCAGTCGCCTACGCTCCGCGTGGGCTCCATCCTCCGCCTTGCGATCGCACGCACCAGACCCCGCTCACTGATCCAGCCAGATCCGGAAGGAAGACCCTAGACGCTGGCAGCGTATCTCCCGACACGGGGGGTCCCGTGTGGCCGGTGGTGTCACGATCCCATGAGAGATTCCGTGGGAACCGGTGACCTCCGGTGCGGCCGGGCGTGTTCCGTACGTCTCGCGTACCGGTCGGACCGGTCAGACGCGTGGCAGCGATTCCGCCGCGAGGCCGCCCTCGATCGCGAGGATGCGGTGCAGCCTGGTGGCCACCAGCAACCGCTGCATCTGCGGCGGTACTCCGCGCAGGACGAGCCGCCGGCCGCAGCGTCCGGCGCGGCGGTGGGCTCCCATGATGACCCCGAGCCCGGTGGCGTCCCAGGAGTCGAGGGCGGTGAGATCGAGCACCAGGTCCCCGTCCCCGTCGTCGACGGCCGAGTGCAGGACCGTACGGGCGTCCGCCGCGCTGCGGACGTCGAGGCGGCCCCCGACGACCAGCTCGGTGTGGTCGCCCCTGATGTGCATATGCGCTCCCCGAGATGTGCTTCGACTGCCGTACGGCTACCGCCGCCCGGGCGCCCTCCCGGCGTCCCGCGGCCGTCTTCCTGTCGTCCGTCGCTGTGCCGGCCTTCGGCCGCGCGGGCGGTATCGGGGCCGTCGACCCCGCCGGTCCGTGCGACCCGTCCAGTTCACTGCGGTTCTCCATCAACTGACTTCCCAACGGGCCGCACAGTTGCTGGTTGTAAGCGAACCGATACCGAAATCACTCCTAAGGGTGATCGACGGGGCCGGGCGGCCCGGTCGAACGGGCCGTGGCAGCGGCCCGGTTCCGGTATCGGCGGGGTGGTCCGGTCGCGCCGGAGCGCGCCCGTCCGCACCGGACGCACCGGTGCGCGTCAGTACGTGTAGAAGCCCTGCCCGCTCTTGCGGCCGATGTCACCCGCGTCCACCATCCGGCGCATCAGCTCCGGCGGCGCGAACTTCTCGTCCTGGGACTCGGTGTAGATATTGCCGGTGGCGTGCATCAGGATGTCCACGCCGGTGAGGTCGGCGGTGGCGAGCGGCCCCATGGCGTGGCCGAAGCCCAGCTTGCAGGCGAGGTCGATGTCCTCGGCGGACGCGACGCCGTTCTCGTACAGCTTGGTGGCCTCCACGACCAGCGCCGAGATCAGCCGGGTCGTCACGAATCCGGCGACGTCGCGGTTGACCACGATGCAGGTCTTGCCGACGGACTCGGCGAAGGCGCGGGCGGTGGCCAGCGCCTCGTCGCTCGTCTTGTAGCCGCGGACCAGCTCGACCAGTTGCATCATCGGCACCGGCGAGAAGAAGTGCACCCCGACGACCCGCTCGGGGCGTTCGGTGACCGCCGCGATCTTGGTGATCGGGATCGCGGAGGTGTTGGAGGCCAGTACGGCGTCGTCCCGGACGAGCTTGTCGAGCGTCCGGAAGATCTCGTGCTTGACCTCCAGCTTCTCGAACACGGCCTCGACGACGACATCCGCGTCGGCGACCGCGTCGAGATCGGTCGTGGTGGTGATCCGGGCGAGGGCCGCGTCGGCGTCCTCGGCGGCGAGCTTCCCCTTCGCGACGAACTTGCCGTACGACGCTCTGATCGCGTCGGTGCCGCGGCCGACGGCCTCGTCGGTGATATCGCGCAGCACGACGTCCCAGCCCGCCTGGGCGGAGACCTGCGCGATCCCGGACCCCATGAGTCCGGCCCCGATGACGGCGAGCTTCCCGGCCACGGCGGCACCCCTTAACACTCGTTCACTTTTTCGCCTCTCGGCGGAGGTTAGCGTCCGCGGGCGGCCGTGTGGCGGTGAAGAGATGCGCGTCACGCTCCGTCCGGCGGACATCACACCCGGGAGCGCCTCAGCGGCCCGTCCGGACGGCGTACCCGAGGACGCGTTCCCCGAGGAGCGTCTCGATCTCGTCGAGGACGGCGAGGGTGTCGCGGGAGACGTCCTCGGGGCTCCGCCCGGCCGTCATCCCGTGCCGTACGGCGTCCATGACGGAGCGGTGGATCCAGTCGAGCTGGCCCGCGACGAGGGCGGGCAGCGGGTCGCCGGGTCCGGCTCCGGTCTCCTCGCGGAGGGTCTCCTCCAGCCGCTCGACGGCCCGTTGCTGGAGCCGGGCGAGTCCGGCGCGCAGGGTCGCCGCGTCCTGGAGGACCAGCAGAAAGCGTTCCTGTCCTGCGTCGAGGCCGATCCGGGGCGAGACGGCCTCGACCTCGGCCCGTACCTCGCGCAGTACGGCTCCGGCCGCGGACTCCCCCGCCTCCCGGCCGCGTACCCAGCGGGAGAGCTGCTCGACCAGGTCGTCGCCGCGGTCGAGGAAGAGGTCCTCTTTGGTGGCGAAGTAGTTGTAGACGGTGTTGACGGACAACTCGGCGGCCTCGGCGACCTCGGCGATGGTGACGGCGTCGAAGCCGCGTTCGAGGAAGAGGCCGGTGGCGGTGTCGGAGATGTGCTGCCGCGTCCGGCGCTTCTTGCGCTCCCTCAGTCCCTCGGCCATGCCGCCATCCTACCTTTACCGCATCCTGCCCATTTTCACAACTCGATCCAATTTTAGGTCCGCTCAATCTTTGGGGTCATTGCAAATTTTCAGCGACTCTGCTTCGGTGGGGGCATGGCAGTCATCAGTACGTCCGGTCTGACCCGGACCTTCACCACCCGTCAGGGCCCGGTCGAGGCCGTCCGCGGTATCGACCTCCGGGTCGACGCCGGTGAGATCGTCGGTCTGCTCGGCCCCAACGGCGCGGGCAAGACGACGACCCTGCGGATGCTCACGACCCTGCTCCCGCCCACCGGGGGTGCGGCCACGGTCGCCGGACACGACCTGGTCCGCGATCCGGCGGCGGTCCGGGCCAGGATCGGCTACGTCGCCCAGTCCGGCGGTCTCGATCCCCAGCTGGGGGTACGGGAGGAGCTCACCACCCAGGGTCGGCTCTACCGCCTGTCGCGCCGGGCTGCGGCCCTGCGCGCCGAGGAGCTGGCCGGACTGCTCGGCTTGGAAGCCCTCCTGGGCCGTACCGTCGAATCGCTCTCGGGGGGCGAGCGCAGACGGCTCGACATCGCCATGGGACTGACCCACCGCCCCGCGGTCCTCTTCCTCGACGAGCCGACGACCGGGCTCGACCCCGGCAGCCGGGCGGACGTCTGGGAGCTGGTCCGGGGGCTCCGCCGGGAGCTGGGCACCACGGTCGTCCTCACCACCCACTATCTGGACGAGGCCGACGCGCTCGCGGACCGGGTGGTGATCGTGGACCGGGGGCTGGTCGCGGCGGAGGGGACCCCCGATGAGCTGAAGCGCGCCCACGCGGGGTCGGACGGCGCCACGCTCCAGGACGCGTTCCTCGCCGTCACCGGCCGTACGCCGGTACCCGTCGGCACCGGCCCGACCGCGGTGTGACCCGAGACCGCCACCGCCGGCACCGCCCCCGCCGGGACCGCGTCCCACCACCGGCCCGGCCCGCCCACGGCTCACCCACGGCTCACCAAGGAGACGACCCGACCGTGCTGCTGCGCGACACCGCCCTGATCTTCGGCCGCTACGCCCGCCAGACCCTGCGCTCGGGCATCCATCTGGCCTTCGGGATCACGATGCCCCTGCTCTATCTGCTCTTCTTCGGCCCGCTCCTCACCGAACTCCCGCTCGGCGGCCGGGGCGACTCCTGGCAGATCCTGGTACCCGGGCTCCTGCTCCAGCTCGTCCTCTTCGGCGCGGCCTTCGCCGGCTTCGGGCTGATCGTGGAGCGCGGCCACGGCGTCCTGGAACGGATGCGGGTCACCCCCGTGAGCCGTACGGCCCTGCTGCTCGGCCGAGTCCTCCGGGACGCCGCCCTCTTGGTCCTCCAGTCCGTCCTGCTGGTGCTCGCGGCCCTCGCCGTCGGGCTGCGCGCACCGCTGGCGGGCGTACTGATCGGCTTCGTCTTCGTCGGCGTCCTCGCCACGGCGCTGGCGGCGCTCTCGTACACCCTGGCGTCCCTGCTTTCCGTCCCGCACGCCTTCGGACCGATCGTCAACGCCACCGTCATGCCGGTGATGCTGCTGTCGGGGCTGATCCTGCCGACGGCCATCGGCCCCGGCTGGCTGGACACCCTCTCCCGGCTGATGCCGCTGCGCCATCTCGTGGACGCGGTCCGGGACGCGTACACCGGCTCGTACACCACCGCCCCGATGCTCTACGGCTCCCTCGTCGCCGTCGCCCTCACGGCAGCGGCCGTGGCGGTCGGCACCCGGGCGATCCGCCGCCCGGGCGGCTGACCCCGGGACCTCATTACGCTGGCGGCATGGTGAATCTGACGCGTATCTACACCCGCACCGGCGACGACGGCACAACGGCGCTCGGCGATATGAGCCGGGCGCCCAAGACCGACCTCAGGATCGCCGCCTACGCCGACGCCAACGAGGCGAACGCCGCGCTCGGCACCGCGATCGCCCTCGGGGCGCTCCCGGACGAGGTCGTCAAGGTGCTCGTCCGGATCCAGAACGACCTCTTCGACGTCGGCGCCGATCTGTCGACCCCGGTCACCGAGAACCCGAAGTACCCGCCGCTGCGGGTCGAGCAGTTCTACGTCGACCGGCTGGAGAAGGACTGCGACCACTTCCTGGCCGGCCTCGACAAGCTGCGCAGCTTCATCCTCCCCGGCGGTACGCCCGGCGCGGCGCTGCTGCACCAGGCGTGCACGGTCGTCCGCCGCGCCGAACGCTCCACCTGGGCGGCGCTGGAGGTCCACGGCGAGACCATGAACCCGCTGACGGCGACCTATCTCAACCGGCTGTCGGACCTGCTGTTCATCCTGGCCAGGACGGCGAACAAGGAGCGCGGCGACGTGCTGTGGGTGCCGGGCGGCGAACGCTAGTGCCGTGACCTCGCCGGGCGGCGGGGCCCGGCACCGGGGCCGCCCGGGTACCGTCCGGCTGGCGCCCTACAGCCGCTTCGCCGTCCGCTCCGGCGCCCGGTCCTCGGCATCGTCGCGGACCCCCTCACCGGCGAGGTCCCGGCCCCAGTCGTCCTTGCCCTCCGGGGTCTTCGGCGGCCGGACGGTGTACCAGAGCGCCACCAGTCCGTGGATACCCGCGATCTTCCACGCCTGCCCCAGCCACGACCACAGGCCGTCGTCCCGGGCCCCGTCACCCACATAGGCGATCGCCAGCAGCAGCAGGACACTGGCGGTCGCCGCGCCGATGAGCGTGCCCCGCCAGAGCCGGGCCTCGTGGGCGGCGCGCGCCCGGCCGTACGACGGGGCCTTGGGCGGCGGCGGGCCGCCGCCGAGCCGGTGGGCGGCGATACCGTCGAGCCACTTCACCGTGCGATGGCCGTGGCCGACGGTGTAGCCGATGTACAGCGCCGCCAGACCGTGCGTCCAGTTCGGCTCGGCTCCGTTCTTCAGATCGATCGCGGTGGCGACCAGCAGCACGACCTCCAGCACCGGCTCGCACAGCAGCAGCGCCATGCCCAGCCGGGGCTTCTTCAGCAGATAGCGCGCCCCCAGACCGGCCGCCAGCAGAACCCAGAAGCCGACCTCACAGATCACGATCAGCGCCACGATCACGGCAGTTCTCCTCTCACCCCGTCCAGGCTGCCCCCGGGGCCGCCGGGTTTCGTCGTCGCCGAAGAGGAGAAGCCACCGCCCCGAACTGCATCCTTCGATGTAGCGCCGGTTCACTCCGCCATCCGACGCGCCCGCGCGACGCTCCGTGTTTGATGGGTATGTGCGCATCCCCCGACCCCACCGCGACGATGTCCTGATCGCCGCGGCATCGCTCCTCGTCGGTGTGCTGCTCTGGTCGCTCAACCTGTTCATGCAGCGCCCGGAGACCAGTCCGCTGCCCCCGTGGGCCGTACTGGTGCCGCTCGTGGTGATCTGCTGCCAGTCGACCGTGCGCCGCTCGTATCCGCTGATCACCCTGCTGGTCAGCAGCCTGGCACTGATCGGTGACCTCTTCACGGCCGGATCGCTGATCACCGTCCTCCTGTTCACGGACGCGGTGTACGTATCCGTGGTCTACGGCCCCTCCCGCGCCGCCCCCCACATCCCGAAGATCGCCGGAGTGCTGACCGTCGCCGTCACCGGCGTTCTGATCGCGGTCCTCCGGGAGCCCGAGGCCCTGCTGCTGGGTGTCCTCTTCGGGCTGATGACCTTCGTCCCGTCGATCACCGGCGCCATCGTCCGCAACCACCGCGACGCGGCGGACGCGGCCAGGCTGCGGGCCGAGCAGACGGCCCTGCTCGCCGAGATGGACCGGGTGCAGGCGATCACCGCCGAACGCTCCCGGATGGCGCGCGAGCTGCACGACATGGTCGCCAACCACCTCTCCGCGATCGCGATCCACTCCACCGCGGCCCTGTCCCTGGACGACGCGGTGACCAGCCGCGACGCACTGGAGGTCATCCGGGAGAACAGCGTCGCGGGCCTGGCGGAGATGCGGCGGCTGATCGGGCTGCTGCGGGACAACAGCGACGACTGGGAGCCCGCCGCCCGCCCGTCGCTCGCGGGCCTCGACGCGCTGGTGGCACAGGCCAGGACCAACGGCACGGCCAGCGGCCTCGGCTTCGCGCTCGACGTCCGCGTCGACGGCGGCCCGCCCGGGGGCGAGAAGGGCGGCCCCGGGGCGATCCTCCTGCCGGCGCCGGTGGAGCAGGCCGCGTACCGGATCGTGCAGGAATCACTGACGAACGCGCTCAAGCACGCGGCCCCCGGCGAGGTGCGCGTCGTCGTCGAGCACACCTCGGGCCGCGGCCTGACCGCGGCCGTCACCAGCCCGTACGGTGCGCGTTCCGGGCCCAGGGCGCCCGGCTCCGGCGCCGGTCTGGTGGGGATGCGGGAGCGGGTGGCCCTGCTCGGCGGCGAGATCGAGGCCGGCCCCGAACCGGATCCGGACGGCGGACCGGGGAAGATCTGGCGGGTGAGGGCCGTACTGCCGGTACACGACGACAAGGAGCCCGACGCATGACCCCCGAAGCCCACCCGCACGGCGAACCGCCGCCCGAGGACGCCCCGGCGCCCGTCCGGGTCCTGGTCGCGGAGGACCAGAGCTCCGTTCGCGCCGGGCTGGTGCTGATCCTGCGCAGCGCCCCCGACATCGAGGTCGTCGGAGAGGCCGCCGACGGGGAGGCCGCGGTACGGCTCGCCCGCGAGCTGCGCCCCGACCTCGTCCTGATGGACGTCCAGATGCCCCGGCTCGACGGGGTGTCGGCGACCCGTCAGGTGGTCGCCGAGGGGCTGGCGGACGTCCTGGTGCTGACCACGTTCGATCTCGACGAGTACGTCTTCGGCTCGTTGCGGGCCGGGGCCGCCGGCTTCCTGCTGAAGGACACCGACGCCAGGGATCTGCTGGAGGCGGTACGGACCGTGGCCCGCGGCGAGGGTCTGATCGCGCCCGCCGTGACCCGGCGGCTGATCGCGGAATTCGCCACACCCCGGCCGGTTCGCGCCCCCGGCGGACCGGATCCCGCGGTCCTGGACACCCTCACCCGGCGGGAGCGGGAGGTGCTGTCCTGTCTCGGCGAGGGCATGTCGAACGCGGAGATCGCCGAGCGGCTGCGGATGGCGGAAGCCACCGTGAAAACCCATGTGAGCAGGTTGCTCGGGAAGCTGGCGCTGCGCAGCCGGGTCCAGGCCGCGGTCCTGGCACAGGAGTTGGGGATCTGACGAGGCGTCATAAATAGGGGGTACGGAACGGGCGGAAGCAACCCCTCCGGGACGGTGCAACGTGGTCTGGACCTATTGACGATTGGTCCAGACCTTCCTACTCTCCTCGCAACACACGCTGCGGTGAGCCACGCAGAGTGCGCACAGTGCACGGTTCCACCTGGTCCCACCCCCACTGTCCGGACCTCCTCAAGGAGTACCCGTGAGCACTCAACCCCCACCACTGCACGCCCCCAGAACCCGGTGGTCGCTCAGATCCCGGGTGGTCGCGGCCGTCGCCGCGCTCGTCGTGCCGCTGGCCGCGATGGTCGGCCTCGCGTCCCCCGCCCAGGCCGCCACCTCGGCCACCGCCACCTACGCCAAGGGCTCCGACTGGGGCGGCGGCTTCGAGGGCAAGTGGACGATCAAGAACACCGGCACCACCACCATCAACGCCTGGACCGTCGAGTGGGACTTTCCCGCCGGCACGCGGGTCACCTCCGCCTGGGACGCCGATGTGACCAACGTCGGCAACCGCTGGACCGCCAAGAGCAAGTCCTGGGCCGCCGCACTCTCCCCCGGAGCCAGCGCCACCTTCGGCTTCAACGGCACCGGAACGGGCGCCCCCAGCAACTGTTCGATCAACGGCGGTACCTGTGACGGCGGTGTGGTCCCGGGCGACGACCCGCCGTCCGCGCCGGGCGCCGTCTCCTCCAGCAATGTCACGGAGACCTCCGCCACCATCTCCTGGGGCGCGGCCACCGACGACAAGGGCGTCAAGGACTACGACGTCCTCCGGGACGGCCTCAAGGTCGCCACGGTCACCGGACTCACGTACAACGACACCGGGCTGACCAAGGCCACGGACTACAGCTACACGGTCCAGGCCCGCGACAACGCCAACCAGCTCGGCCCGGTGAGCGCGGCCCACACCTTCCGCACCCCCGGCATCCCCGGCGGCGGCGGCAACAAGATCAAGATGGGCTACTTCACCAACTGGGGCGTCTACGGGCGCAACTACCACGTGAAGAACCTGGTCACCTCCGGCTCCGCCGCGAAGATCACCCACATCAACTACGCGTTCGGCAACGTCCAGAACGGCCGCTGCACCATCGGCGACTCGTACGCGGACATCGAGCGCAACTACACCGCCGACATCTCCGTCGACGGTGTCGGCGACACCTGGGACCAGCCGCTGCGCGGTAACTTCAACCAGCTGCGCGAGCTGAAGCGGCAGTTCCCGCACATCAAGGTCCTCTACTCCTTCGGCGGCTGGACCTGGTCCGGCGGCTTCGGCCAGGCCATGCAGAACCCGGCGGCCTTCGCCCAGTCCTGCTACGACCTGGTGGAGGACCCCCGCTGGGCCGATGTCTTCGACGGCATCGACCTCGACTGGGAGTACCCCAACGCCTGCGGTCTCACCTGCGACAGCAGCGGACCCGCGGTCATGAAGACCATGGCCCAGGCGTTCCGTACCAAGTTCGGCCCGAACTACCTGGTCACGGCCGCCATCACCGCGGACGCCAAGACCGGGGGCAAGATCGATGCCGCGGACTACGCGGGCGCGGCACAATATATGGACTGGTACAACGTCATGACGTACGACTTCTTCGGTGCCTGGTCCGCGCAGGGACCGACGGCGATGCACTCGCCGCTCAACACGTACGTGCCCATCCCCGAGCCGACCTGGACCTCGGCCAACGCCATCGCGAAACTGAAGGCGAAGGGCGTACCGGCCAGCAAGCTGCTCCTCGGTGTCGGCTTCTACGGCAGAGGCTGGACCGGCGTCACCCAGGCGACACCGGGCGGCACCGCCACCGGCCCGGCCCAGGGCACCTATGAGCCGGGCTTCGAGGACTACAAGGTCCTGAAGAACACCTGCCCGGCCACCGGCACCGCGGGCGGCACCGCCTACGCCAAGTGCGGCAGCAACTGGTGGGGCTACGACACCCCGGCGACCATCGGCACCAAGATGAACTGGGCGAAGAACCAGGAACTCGGCGGTGCGTTCTGGTGGGAGTTCAGCGGTGACACCAGCAATGGTGAGATGGTCACCGCGGTCAACAACGGACTCCAATGACGACCCGGGTCGCCCGCCGTATCCGGTGAGCCACCCGTGACATGACGAAGCGGCCGGGGAGCACAACTCCCCGGCCGCTTCCGTCTTCCCGCTGCGGGCGCGCCGTATGTCGACCCTAGTACCCGGCCCGTGCCCCGTCTGTGGTTGCTCGCGCAGTTCCCCGCGCCCCTGGAGCTCCGTGTTCCGGCCTTCGCGGGGTGACCCGGCAAGTCTCCGGAGGCGATGAGCACGGTATCCAGGGGCGCGAGGAACTGCGCGCTCAGCCACGGACGGTGGGCAGACCGGGCTCAGAGGGTCATGGCATGGCGGGGCCGGGCTTCTTGGGGGGAACGCACCCCGCAAGGGGCTACGCGACGTTGACGCGCTGGCCCGGGGGCGCGGCCTCCAGCCAGGCGAGGAAACCGGTCAGGGCGTCCTCGCTCATGGCGAGCTCCAGGCGCGTCCCCTGGTGCAGACAGCCCAGGACGACCGCGTCCGACAGCAGCGCCAGCTCCTCCTCGCCCTCCGGCGTACGGCGGCCGACGACCTCGATCGCGGACCGTTCCAGTACCCGGCGCGGCCGGGGCGCGTACGAGAAGACCCGGAACCACATGATGCGGTCGCCGCTGTAGCGGGCGACCCCGTACACCCAGCCCTTGCCCGGCGGGAGTCCCGCCTCGGGGTCGTCGGGGACGTCCCACCGCAGGGAGCAGTCGAACGTACCGCCCGAACGCTGGATCAGCCGGCGGCGCAGACCGAAGACGAACAGCCCGATCCCCACCAGTGCGACGACTGCGAGCACGCTCACCAGCACCGCGAGGAACATCTCCGCCGACCTCCTCGCGTCCTCGTATCCGAACCCGACACCGAACTCTGTCCCGTACCGAAAACCACTCGCACCCGCATTGCCTCAGCCGCGACCAGGTCCGGAGGGTTCCAGTCCTGGCCGCGGCTGAGGGCGACGTCTGTCGGCGGGGGGCTCAGCGCACCGCCACCGCGCGGAGCCGGACGTCCGCACGGCGCTCGGCCGCGGAGTCCGAATCCGACTTGGCACGCTCCAGCGCGCGCTCGGCACGCTGGGCGTCGATCTCGTCCGCCAGCTCGGCGATCTCCGCCAGCAGCGACAGCTTGTTGTCGGCGAAGGAGATGAATCCGCCGTGCACGGCGGCGACGACCGTCCCGGCACCCTCGGGGGTGCTGGTACGGATGGTCACAGGGCCCGACTCCAGCACACCGAGCAGCGGCTGGTGACCGGGCATGACGCCGATGTCGCCGGACGTGGTGCGCGCGACGACCAGGGTGGCCTCGCCGGACCAGACCTGGCGGTCGGCGGCGACCAGCTCGACATGCAGCTCAGCAGCCAAGGGTGGCTCCTCGGGTCACCACCCGGCGGCTTCGCCGGGTGTCGGTTCATCAGTCTAGTAGGGCTCCGTACGCGATCGCGCGGAGGCCCGCTCCGGCACGCGGCCGGAAAGGCGGTCGGAGGGGTGAGGGGGGCGGGGCGGAACCCCGTCCCCCTCACCTCACCGGATCACCGGGGTCAGGAGACGCCCAGCTCCTTGGCGTTCTTCTTCAGGTCCTCGATACCACCGCACATGAAGAAGGCCTGCTCGGGGAAGTGGTCGTACTCGCCGTCGCAGATCGCGTTGAACGCGGAGATCGACTCGTCGAGCGGCACGTCCGAACCGTCCACACCGGTGAACTGCTTCGCCGCGTGGGTGTTCTGGGACAGGAAGCGCTCGACGCGACGGGCACGGTGGACGACGAGCTTGTCCTCCTCGCCCAGCTCGTCGATACCGAGGATCGCGATGATGTCCTGGAGGTCCTTGTACTTCTGGAGGATCCCCTTGACGCGCATCGCGGCCTCGTAGTGCTCCGCGGCGATGTAGCGGGGGTCGAGGATGCGGGACGTCGAGTCCAGCGGGTCCACGGCCGGGTAGATGCCCTTCTCGGAGATCGGACGGGAGAGCACCGTCGTCGCGTCGAGGTGGGCGAAGGTGGTGGCCGGGGCCGGGTCGGTCAGGTCGTCCGCGGGGACGTAGATCGCCTGCATCGAGGTGATCGAGTGACCGCGGGTCGACGTGATGCGCTCCTGGAGCAGACCCATCTCGTCCGCCAGGTTCGGCTGGTAACCCACCGCGGACGGCATACGGCCGAGCAGGGTGGACACCTCGGAACCGGCCTGGGTGAACCGGAAGATGTTGTCGATGAAGAAGAGCACGTCCTGCTTCTGCACATCGCGGAAGTACTCCGCCATGGTCAGACCGGCCAGGGCGACCCGCAGACGGGTGCCCGGGGGCTCGTCCATCTGGCCGAAGACCAGCGCCGTCTTGTCGAGGACGCCGGACTCCTCCATCTCGTCGATGAGGTCGTTGCCCTCACGGGTGCGCTCGCCGACGCCCGCGAAGACGGAGACGCCCTCGTGGAGGTTGGCGACACGCATGATCATTTCCTGGATCAGCACGGTCTTGCCGACACCGGCACCACCGAACAGACCGATCTTGCCGCCCTTGACGTACGGGGTCAGCAGGTCGACGACCTTCAGGCCGGTCTCGAACATCTCGGTCTTGGACTCGAGCTGGTCGAAGGCCGGGGCCTTGCGGTGGATCGCCCAGCGCTCACCGACGTTGGCGTTCTCCTCGGGGTGGTTGAGCACCTCGCCGAGGGTGTTGAACACCTTGCCCTTGGTGAAGTCGCCGACCGGGACGGTGATGCCCTTGCCCGTGTCGGTGACCGGGGCCTGGCGGACCAGGCCGTCGGTGGGCTGCATGGAGATGGTGCGGACCACGCCCTCACCGAGGTGCTGCGAGACCTCGAGGGTCAGCGTCTTGAGCGCGCCGTCCTGGGCGGGGTCGGCTACCTCGACGTGCAGTGCGTTGTAGATCTCGGGCATCGCGTCGACGGGGAACTCCACGTCGACGACCGGGCCGATGACCCGGGCGACGCGGCCCGTGCCGGCGGCCGTCTCAACAGAGGTCGTCATTACTTGTCACTCCCCGCGGTCGCGTCGGCCAGGGCGCTGGAGCCACCGACGATCTCGCTGATTTCCTGGGTGATTTCGGCCTGTCGGGCCGCGTTGGCAAGTCGGGAGAGCGTATTGATCAGCTCACCCGCGTTGTCGGTCGCCGACTTCATCGCGCGGCGCCTGGCCGCGTGCTCGGAGGCGGCGGACTGGAGCAGGGCGTTGTAGACCCGGCTCTCGACGTACCGCGGCAGCAGGGCGTCGAGGACGTCCTCCGCCGACGGCTCGAAGTCGAAGAGCGGGAGGATCTCGGTCTTCCCGTCCGTCTCCTCCGCCTTGTCGAGGCTGAGCGGCAGCATCCGGTTGTCCACCGGCGTCTGCGTCATCATCGACACGAACTCCGTGAAGACGATGTACAGCTCGTCGACGCCGCCATCGGCGGTGTCCTTCTGGACCGCCTCGATGAGCGCCGCGGAGACCTTCTTGGCATCCGCGTACTCCGGGCTGTCGGTGAAGCCGGTCCACGAGCCCGCGACCTTGCGCTCGCGGAACCCGTAGTAGGCGACACCCTTGCGGCCGACGATGAAGCTGTCGACCTCCTTGCCCTCGCCGCGGAGCCGCTCGGTGAGCCGGTCGGCCGCCTTGATGGCGTTGGAGGAGTAGCCGCCCGCCAGTCCGCGGTCGCTCGTGACGAGCAGTACCGCGGCCCGGGTGGGGCTCTCCGCCTCCGTGGTCAGGGGGTGCTTGGTGTTCGATCCGGTCGCCACCGCCGTGACCGCGCGGGTCAGCTCGGTCGCGTACGGCGTGGAGGCCGCCACCTTGCGCTGCGCCTTGACGATGCGCGAGGCGGCGATCATCTCCATCGCCTTGGTGATCTTCTTCGTCGCGCTGACGGACCGGATGCGACGCTTGTAGACCCGGAGCTGTGCTCCCATGAGTCAGGTCCCTTCCGTCATCACTTCGAGACGTTGACGGCGGCCGGGGCGTCCTCGCCGAGGAGCTTGCCGTCGTGGGTCTCGAACTGCTTCTTGAACGCGGCGATGGCGTCCGCGACCGCGGTCAGCGTGTCGTCCGACATCTTGGCGCCCTCGCGGATGGAGAGCATCAGGCCGGACTCCTCGCGGTGCAGGTACTCCAGCAGCTCGCGCTCGAAGCGGCGGATGTCCTGAACCGGGACGTCGTCCATACGGCCGGTGGTGCCGGCCCAGACGGAGACGACCTGGTCCTCGGTGCGCATCGGCTCGTACTGCGGCTGCTTCAGCAGCTCGACCATGCGCTTACCGCGCTCCAGCGACGCCTTGGAGGCCGCGTCCAGGTCGGAACCGAAGGCGGCGAACGCCTCCAGCTCACGGAACTGGGCGAGGTCCACCCGGAGGCGGCCGGAGACCTGGCGCATCGCCTTGTGCTGGGCGGAGCCACCGACCCGGGAGACCGAGATACCGACGTTCAGGGCCGGGCGCTGACCGGCGTTGAACAGGTCGGACTCCAGGAAGCACTGGCCGTCGGTAATGGAGATGACGTTGGTCGGGATGAACGCCGAGACGTCGTTGGCCTTGGTCTCGACGATCGGCAGACCGGTCATCGAACCGGCACCCAGCTTGTCGGAGAGCTTGGCGCAGCGCTCCAGCAGACGCGAGTGCAGGTAGAAGACGTCGCCCGGGTAGGCCTCACGGCCCGGCGGACGGCGCAGCAGCAGCGACACGGCGCGGTAGGCGTCGGCCTGCTTCGACAGGTCGTCGAAGATGATCAGGACGTGCTTGCCCTCGTACATCCACTGCTGACCGATGGCCGAGCCGGTGTAGGGGGCCAGGTACTTGAAGCCCGCCGGGTCGGACGCCGGGGCGGCGACGATGGTGGTGTACTCCAGGGCGCCGGCCTCCTCCAGCGCGCCGCGCACGGACGCGATGGTGGAGCCCTTCTGGCCGATGGCGACGTAGATGCAGCGGACCTGCTTGTTCACGTCGCCCGAGCGCCAGTTGTCGCGCTGGTTGATGATCGTGTCGACGGCCAGGGCGGTCTTGCCCGTCTGGCGGTCGCCGATGATCAGCTGGCGCTGGCCGCGGCCGATCGGCGTCATGGCGTCGACGGCCTTGTAGCCGGTCTCCATGGGCTCGTGCACCGACTTGCGGTCCATGACCGTGGGGGCCTGCAGCTCGAGCGCGCGGCGGCCCGAGGTCTCGATCTCGCCGAGACCGTCGATCGCGTTGCCGAGCGGGTCGACGACACGGCCGAGGTAGCCCTCGCCGACCGCGACCGACAGGACCTCGCCGGTACGGCTGACCGGCTGACCCTCCTCGATACCACTGAACTCGCCGAGGACGATCGCGCCGATCTCGCGCTCTTCCAGGTTGAGCGCCAGGCCGAGGGTGCCGTCCTCGAACTTCAGCAGCTCGTTCGCCATGGCCGAGGGAAGACCCTCGACCTTCGCGATGCCGTCGCCGGCCACGCTGACCGTACCGACCTCCTCGCGCGAGGCCGCGTCCGGCTTGTACGACTGGACGAAGTTCTCCAGCGCGTCCCGGATCTCCTCCGGCCGGATCGTGAGCTCCGCCATCAGGTTCCCTGCTCTCCTTGTTGGGCCCGAAGTTTCTTTGGGGTCTGGGGGCGACCCCCAGGAATCTTCTGCAAATCTCTGCACGGCCCAACCGGGCCGCTTTCTTGCCAATTTCAGTTGTGCGCCGCGGTGCGCGACGGCCGACACACGGGGGTGCGTCAGCCGGCGAGCCGGCGCTTCGCCTCGTCGAGGCGGTCGGCGATGGTGCCGTTGATGACCTCGTCACCGACCCGGACCGAGATCCCGCCGATGACCGTGGGGTCCACCTCGAGATTGAGGTGCATCTCACGGCCGTACAGCCGGGCCAGTCCGGCGCCCAGGCGCTCCTTCTGGCCGTCGCTCAGCGGAACGGCGGAGGTGACCACGGCCACCATCCGGTCCCGGCGGGCCGCGGCCAGCTTGGAGAGGGAGTCGATTCCCTGTTCCAGGCTACGTCCCCGGGGCACGGTGACCAGTCGGCCGACGAGACGCCCGGTGACGGGGTTCGCCCGACCGCCGAGCAGGCTCTTCAGCAGCTCGCCCCGGCGGGCCGGGGAGGCGGACTTCTCGGTCAGCGCGGACCGCAGCGCGGGGTTGGCGTCGACGATCCGGCCGAACCGGAACAGCTCGTCCTCGACGTCGTCGAGTGCGCCGGCCCGCTGGGCCGCCGTGAGGTCTGCGGTGTTCGCCAGTTCCTCCAGCGCGTCCACCAGGTCGCGCGAGCGCGACCAGCGGGAGCGGACCGCTCCGGAGACCAGGTCGGCGGTCTCGCCGCCCACCTGCCCGCCCAGCAGCCGTCCGGCCAGCTCGGCCTTGGCCTCGCCGCCCTGCGCCGGGTCGGTGAGGACCCGACGCAGCGACACCTCGCGGTCGAGCAGCGCCGTGACGGCCGCCAGCTCGTCGGCGAGCTTCGCCGCGTCGACCGAGGTGTTGTCGGTCAGCGCGTCGAGCGCGTCGCGCGCTGCGCCCAGTGCCTCTCGGCTCGCTCCGTTCACCGGGAGACCTCCGTCTTCACCGTGCTGCCCGCCTCGAGCTCGTCGAGGAAGCGGTCGATCGTCCGGCTCTGCCGGGCGGAGTCCTCAAGGGACTCGCCCACCAGCTTGCTCGCCAGGTCGGTCGCGAGCTTGCCGACGTCCTGACGGAGCACGGCGGACGCGGCCTTGCGGTCGGCCTCCACCTGGGCGTGGCCCGCTGCGATGATCTCCTCGCGCTGGCGCCGGCCGTCGGCCCGCATGTCCTGCACGATCGTGGCGCCCTGCTCGGTCGCCTCCTGGCGGAGCCGGGCGGCCTCGTGCCGGGCTTCGGCGAGCTGGGCCTTGTACTGCTCCAGCACGCTCTCGGCCTCGGTCTTGGCCGCATCGGCCTTCTCGATGCCGCCTTCGATGGCTTCGCGGCGCTCTTCCAGAGTGTTCTTGATATTCGGGAGGAGCTTCTTCGCCAGGAAGAAGAAGACGATCGCGAAGGCGATGGTGCCGATGATGAGCTCATCGGGGTGCGGGAGCAGCGGCGGCATCGGCTCCCCCGCTGCCGCGATGGTAATCAGGGCGCTCACATCAGTGCCTTCCGTGATTTGAGGTGGGCTGCCGTCCGGGTCTTACGACGGGTAGACGAAGCCCATGACGATGCCGATGAGGGCGAGCGCCTCACAGAAGGCGAAACCCATGATCTGGTTGGTACGGATCAGGCCGGCAGCCTCGGGCTGACGGGCCAGGGCCTGGGTGCCGTTACCGAAGATGATGCCGACACCGACACCGGGGCCGATCGCGGCGAGACCGTAACCGATGGCGGCAACGTTTCCGGTGAGAGCGGCGAGGGTCTGGGACATGCCGGTTCTTCCTTCTCTTTCAAGGACCCGGTGGGGGTTGGCCACCGGAGATCTGGGGTGGGGTTTGGTGCACTACGGCAGGAGGCTCAGTGGTGCTCGGCGAGCGCGCCCTGGATGTAGTTGGAGGCCAGGAGGACGAAGACGTACGCCTGGACGGCCTGGATGAACAGCTCGAAGATGATCATCACCATGACCAGGATGAACGAGGTACCGGCGTACAGGACGCCGATGCCGTTCAGGAGGTACCAGGTGGCCACGGTGAACATCACGATGAGCAGGTGACCCGCGAACATGTTCGCGAACAGCCGGACCGCGTGGGTGAACGGCCGGATGATCAGGTTCGACAGGAACTCCAGGACCACGATCAGCGGAAGGATCGGGCCGAGTTCCTTGTTGTAGCCGGTGATGTTCTTCCAGCCACCGACGAAACCGTGCTTCTTGAAGGTCAGTCCGACCCACAGGAAGTAGACGAGGAGGGCGAGCGCCACCGGATAGGCGATGAGCGACGTCACCGGGAACTGGGCGACCGGGATGATCGACCAGAGGTTCATGATCCAGATGAAGAAGAACAGCGAAACCATCAGAGGGACGTACTTCTCGCCGTCCTTCTTGCCGATGATCTCGTAGACCACACCGCGGCGGACGAAGTCGTACCCGGCCTCGCCGATCATCTGGACCTTGCCGGGTACCAGCTTCGGCTTGTTGAAGGCCGCCCAGAAGAAGCCGACGACGATCAGCGTGCTCACGAAGGCGAGCAGCATGGGCTTGTTGAAGTCGAAGCCACCGACGGAGAAGAGAGGCTCGTACATGAAGGTGTGGAGCCCGGGGGCGTTGAATCCACACCCACTGAAGATTTGACAGTCGGCCTCGAAGGCGAGCATCTGGGGGTCAGCACTCACCGCGGGCTCCTTCAGCGTGGCGCATAGGTACGGCAACCTCGTTGTGTCGGCGCGGCTCGCAGCCGCGGTTCGGCACGGGACTGGTGTAACGGATGGTGGGGCGGCGGGCGGGCCGTGAGCCTCGCGGATGAGCGGACGTCAGCTCAGATGCCCGCGCCCGCAGTGCCGCAGTTGGAACCGGACGATAGCAGGAACGCGAATCGCTATTTATCCCGGCCCTACTCTTCACGTCGTGGACCCCGTCTTCCGGGGCTCCCGGGCGCCCGTGGCCTGGGATTCCCCGGGTTCGACGTAAAGGATCTTGGCCTTCATATAGGCACGGGCCTGTGCCGCGACCCAGACGAGGGTCGCCACAACGAGCGTCAGGGCGAAGACCTGAGGATCGAAGAGCTTGGTGTTCTTGAACACCATCAGGAAGACGAAGAGCAGCAGCAGCTGGGTCGTGTACAGCAGCAGCCCCATGGCCTGGAACAGGTGCGGGTACTGCTTGGCGGTGCGCTGGAGCACCACGAGCCCGGCCCCCATGAAGAGGACGACCACCAGTGTGGCGATCGCGGCGCCCAACGCGCCCTTGCCGCCCTCGATACCGGCACCGACGGCGACGGCGACGAGGCCGATGACGGCGGTCGGTACCGCGGTGTGCAGAAGGGTGCGTGCGTCAGTTGACGGCATGGCGGCATCTCCGCTTGCTGGTGGTGGCAGTGGTGTCGTCATGGACGAGCGTAAGCCGGGTCCGAGATGTGTTCTCGGGGGCCGGAGGACTGTCGCACTACGGTCCTTCGGCACTGTCGCCGG
Source organism: Streptomyces sp. NPDC059248 (assembly GCF_042753905.1). Classification (NCBI taxonomy): domain Bacteria; kingdom Bacillati; phylum Actinomycetota; class Actinomycetes; order Kitasatosporales; family Streptomycetaceae; genus Streptomyces; species Streptomyces sp. NPDC059248. The sequence goes on from NZ_JBHYZV010000066.1 coordinate 21,761, forward strand.
TTCTCGTGAATCGTATCACAAGCTATTTGAGGAGACCTTTACCCGTTCGTGTGCCTGCAATCACACATGAGAGTGAACGTGCCCGTGTGTGCGGGGAATTCGGGGCGACATATCTGCTAATGGGGCCCGACATGGGAAAAGTCACCCCCGGGTGCCGGCCTTCCAGCGCTCGGAGCGCCGCGAACGGGATCCGATGGCGGTCGCCCCGTTGACGCCGTCGGGTACCCGAGTACGGGCCCGGCCCGGCTCCGCGGTCTCGCCCGTACCGGCGTCCTCGCCCGTACCGGCGGCGTACGCGTGCGCGGGCTCCGGCTCGGACTCCGCGGTGCCCACGGGCCGCTTGCGGCGCCGGTAGCGCGGCGGTACGAACGCCTCCGCCCATCGCGGCGCCCGCGGGGTGAACCGCGGCAGCAGCAGAAGCACCAGACCGATGGCGCTCAGCCCGACGATCACCATCACGATCCACAGGGACGCGGAGTGCACCGAGTAGCCGACGACGCCGAAGGCGAAGACCGCCGACCAGAAGTACATGATCAGCACCGCGCGGCTGTGCGAGTGGCCGATCTCCAGCAGCCGGTGGTGCAGATGGCCGCGGTCCGCCGCGAAGGGCGACTGACCCTTCCAGGTCCTGCGGACGATCGCCAGCACCAGGTCGGCGACCGGGATCGCGATGATCGTCAGCGGCAGCAGCAGCGGGATGAAGACCGGCAGCATCGCGTGGGTGGCGTCCCGGGCGGAGCCCTCGTAGACGAAGATCCGCAGGGTGTCCGGGTCCACCTGGCCGGTCACCGAGATCGCGGACGCGGCCAGCACCAGGCCGATCAGCATCGATCCCGAGTCGCCCATGAAGATCCGCGCCGGATGCATGTTGTGCGGCAGGAAGCCCAGGCACATCCCCATCAGGATCGCCGTGAACAGGGCGGCGGGGGCCGCCGCCTCGATCATGTTCCCGACCCAGAGCCGGTACGAGTAGAGGAAGAACGCGGCGGCGGCGATGCAGACCATGCCGGCCGCGAGACCGTCGAGACCGTCGACGAAGTTCACCGCGTTGATGGTGATCACCACGATCGCCACGGTCAGCAGGGTGCCCTGCCACGAGGTGAGCGAGACCGTACCGACGCCGGGGACCGGGATCCACAGGATCGTCAGACCCTGCATGACCATCACACCGGCGGCGATCATCTGGCCGCCGAGCTTGATCAGCGCGTCGATCTCGAACTTGTCGTCGAGGACGCCGAGGATCCAGATCAGCGCCGCGCCGGAGAGCAGCGCGCGGGGCTCGTTGGACAGCTCGAAGACACTGCTCAGGTTCGTCAGGTGGTCCGCGACCAGGAGCCCCGCGCACAGCCCGAAGAACATGGCGATACCGCCGAGCCTCGGCGTCGGTTCTCGGTGCACGTCGCGCGCGCGGATCTCCGGCATCGCCCCGGTCGCGATGGCGAACTTCCGCACCGGACCGGTCAGCAGATAGGTCACCGCGGCTGTGACACAGAGCGTCAGCAGATAATCACGCACGGGCTGCCCCACAGGAATCGCTGGCCATCTCAGCCCCACACCCTAGCCGTGGTGGCCGCATGGTGGAGGACAAGCGGGTGCCGCGGACGGTTGCATCCGATCGCGGTCACCCCGGATAAGGCGGAAATCTACCGGCCAGCCCGGCCGCCTCCGCACGCAAGGCCCGCACCGCGTCGCCCTCGGCGTACAGGGCCGCGGCGCAGAGCACCGCGATCCGGGCCATCTCGGGCTCACCCATTCCCTGGGTGGTGACCGCGGCCGTTCCCAGCCGGATCCCGCGCCCGTCGCCGTACGGGAGCGGGCAGGTGTCGAGGACCAGCCCGCAGGCCGCCAGACGGCCGCGTGCGGTCCTCCCGTCCACCCCCAGGGGTGCAGGGTCCACCCCGATGAGATGGGTGTCCGTACCGCCCGTCAGGACCGCGAAGCCCTCCGCCTCCAGACCGGCGGCGAGCACCCGGGCGTTGGCGACCACCCGGTGGGCGTACGCGGCGAAGGCCGGGGCCGCGGCCTCGCCGAACGCCACCGCCTTCGCCGCGACGGTGTTCATCTGCGCCCCGCCCTGCGTGAACGGGAAGACCGCCCGGTCGATCCGCCCGGCCAGCTCGCCGCCGCAGAGCAGCAGACCGCCGCGGGGCCCCCGCAGCACCTTGTGCGTGGTCGCGCAGACGACGTCCGCGTACGGTACGGGGCTGGGCGCGGCGCCCCCGGCGATCAGACCCGTCTGATGGCCCGCGTCGACGATGAGATACGCGCCCACCTCGTCCGCGATCTCGCGGAACAGCGCGTAGTCCGGGTGGCGGGGATAGGTGACCGACCCGCAGACGATCGCCTTCGGCCCCCGGGTCCCGGCCAGCCGGCGCACCTCGCGGTAGTCGATCAGGCCGGTGTCGCGGTCGACGCCGTAGCCGACGAAGTCGAACCAGCGTCCGGAGAAGTTGGCGGGCGACCCGTGGGTGAGGTGCCCGCCGAACGGCAGGCCCATCGCGAGCACCGTGTCACCGGGCCGCAGCAGGGCCGCGTACGCGGCGATCACGGCGGCGGAGCCCGAATGCGGCTGGACATTGACGTGCTCGGCGCCGAAGAGGGCGGCGGCGCGCTCCACGGCGATCCGCTCGGCGGCGTCGACGATCTCGCAGCCGCCGTGGTGGCGGGCGCCGGGGTAGCCCTCCGCGTACTTGTTCACCAGCGGCGAGCCGAGGGCCGCGAGCACGGCGGGCGACGCGAAGTTCTCGGCGGCGATCAGCTGGAGGGAGCCCGTCTGGCGGGCCGTCTCCCCCGCGATCACCTCGGCGATCTCCGGGTCCTGCCGGGCCAGCGGCCCGGTCGCGGCGGCGGTGTACGCGGACGCCGGGGCCCCTGCGGGGGCTGCGGTACGGATGGCCATGACATTGCTCCGGACCTCGCGGTGCGGGTGGCTCCCACTCTATGCCGGGCGGCCTCCCGCCGCAGGGTTCCCCGGGGCTGCACCCCAGGCCCTGCCGCATGCCGTCGTCGTGCGCCCGCGCCCCGTCGGTGGTTGCTCGCGCAGTTCCTCGCGCCCCTGGGTCTCCGGCCTGCCGCTACGGGTAACGATGCCCCGGGTATCCAGGGGCGCGAGGAACTGCGCGAACGACCACAGACTGCCCGCAGTCGGCAAGGGAGGCGAAGGATCTCCACGGGTTCCGGGGTGAAGCCGCCGGACGAAGGCATAGGGGCGGAGGGGCAACACGGGCCGAGGCCCGGGGCCACACGTCAGCGACGGGGGATGCCCGTCATGGCGGTGAGGACCGGGTCGAGGGCCTGGTCGATCTCGTCGCCGATCGAGCGGAAGAACGTGATCGGCGCCCCGTACGGGTCGTACACCTCGTCCGCGTCGGGGCTCGGGGCCAGCAGCCAGCCCCGGAGCGCGGCCGCGGCCCGTACCAGGGCCCGGGCGCGTTCGACGACGCCCTCGTCGCGCGGGTCCGGCAGGGTCGCCGGGTCTATCGCCCGTACCAGCCGGGTGAACTCTTTGAGGGTGAAGGTCCGCAGCCCCGCCGAGTGGCCCATGGAGATGACCTGCGCCCGGTGGTCACGGGTCGCCGTGAGGACCAGGTCGGCGCGGATGACGTGCTCGTCCAGCAGTTCACGGCCGGTGAACCCGCTGGCGTCCGCGCCGAAGTCGGCGAGCACGATCTCGGCGTTGGACTCCATGGGCGCGCCCTCGTGCCCCCAGGTCCCGGCGCTCTCCACGATCAGTCCGCTCGCCATCAGATCGCCGAGGCGGTCGGTGAGGGCGTGCCGGGTCAGCCGCTCGGTGATCGGTGAGCGGCAGACGTTGCCCGTACTGACGTGGAGTATCCGGAAGCAGTCGTCCTTCTCGGTGCCACGCCCCTGGTCAGGGGCGATCAAGGCGCCACCTCGAGGTCGGGGACGACCTTGCGCAGCTCGTCGGCGTCGAGGGCGCCGGCCCGCAGCAGGACCGGCACGTCGCCGGTGACGTCGACGATGGACGACGGCACGATCCCCGGTGTCGGGCCGCCGTCGAGGTAGACGGAGATCGCCTCGCCGAGCATCCGCTGGGCCGCGTCGCAGTCCTCCGGCGCCGGGTAGCCGGTCAGGTTCGCCGAGGAGACGGCCATCGGGCCGACCTCGGTGAGGAGTTCGATGGCGACGGGGTGCAGCGGCATCCGGACGGCGACGGTGCCCCGGGTGTCGCCGAGGTCCCACTGGAGGGACGGCTGGTGCCGGGCGACCACGGTGAGCGCCCCGGGCCAGAACGCGTCGACGAGTTCCCAGGCGGCTTCGGAGAAGTCGGTGACCAGTCCGTGCAGGGTGTTCGGGGAGCCGATGAGGACGGGTGTGGGCATGTTCCGGCCGCGGCCCTTGGCCGTGAGCAGCTCGGCCACGGCCTCGGAGCTGAAGGCGTCGGCGCCCACGCCGTACACGGTGTCGGTGGGCAGCACGACCAGTTCGCCGCGGCGGACGGCGGAGGAGGCCTCGCGCAGCCCGCTCGTCCGGTCGGTGGCGTCGTTGCAGTCGTATCGCCGGGCCATCAGCAAGCCTCCTTGGGCACGTACACGTACGGATTCGTCGTCCGCGCCGGCGGAACGGTCGTCGGCGTGGTCACGGCGTCGCCTTGCGGGCGGTCGCGAACCGCGGGCGCTTGTTCAGATCGGGGTGGTCCGCCGCGTCGGTCCAGCCGGACTCCTCGGCGAAGATCCACGGCACCTGGCCGCCCTGGGTGTCGGCGTGCTCGACGACGACGAGTCCGCCGGGGCGCAGCAGCCGGTGGGCGGTGCGCTCGATGCCGCGGATGGTGTCGAGGCCGTCCTCGCCGGAGAAGAGCGCCATCTGGGGGTCGTGGTCGCGGGCCTCGGGGGCGACGTACTCCCATTCGGTGAGGGGGATGTACGGCGGGTTGGAGATCACCAGGTCGACCTGGCCGTCCAGCTCCGGCAGGGCGCTCAGCGCGTTCCCCTGGTGGAGGGCGACCCGGGAGCCCTCGGCGTTGCGGCGGGCCCAGAACAGGGCGTCGTCGGAGAGTTCGACGGCGTGCACCCGGGAGCGGGGCACCTCCTGCGCCATGGCGAGGGCGATGGCGCCCGATCCCGTACAGAGGTCGACGATCAGCGGTTCGACGACGTCCATGGCGCGTACGGCGTCTATGGCCCAGCCGACGACCGACTCGGTCTCGGGGCGGGGCACGAAGACGCCGGGGCCGACCTGGAGTTCCAGATAGCGGAAGAAGGCGCGTCCGGTGATGTGCTGGAGGGGTTCGCGGGCCTCGCGGCGGGCGACGGCCTCCCAGTAGCGGGCGTCGAAGTCGGCGTCGGCGACCAGGTGGAGTTCGCCCCGCTTCACGGCGTGGACGTACGCGGCCAGCTCCTCCGCGTCGAAGCGCGGCGAGGGTACGCCGGCGTCGGCCAGCCGCTGGGTGGCCTGGGCCACCTCGGCAAGCAGCAGGTTCACTGGTCGTCCTCCACCCGGTTCGTACAAACGTGTCTGACTGCCGGTCCTATTGAGCGGCGGCGAGCTTGGCGGCGGAGTCGGCGTCCACACATGCCTGGATGACGGCGTCGAGGTCGCCGTCGAGTACCTGGTCGAGGTTGTACGCCTTGAAGCCGACGCGGTGGTCCGAGAGACGGTTCTCCGGGAAGTTGTAGGTCCGGATCTTCTCGGAGCGGTCGACGGTGCGGACCTGGCTGCGGCGCTGGTCCGCGGCCTCCTTCTCGGCCTCCTCCTGGGCGGCGGCGAGCAGCCTGGAGCGCAGGATCCGCAGGGCCTGCTCCTTGTTCTGGAGCTGGCTCTTCTCGTTCTGGCAGGAGGCGACGACGCCGGTGGGGAGGTGGGTGATGCGGACCGCGGAGTCGGTGGTGTTGACGGACTGGCCGCCGGGCCCGGAGGAGCGGTAGACGTCGATCCGGAGGTCGTTGGGGTTGACCTCGACGTCGATCTCCTCGGCCTCGGGGGTCACCAGGACCCCGGCGGCCGAGGTGTGGATCCGGCCCTGGGACTCGGTGGCGGGCACCCGCTGGACGCGGTGCACCCCGCCCTCGTACTTCAGCCGGGCCCAGACGCCCTGGCCGGGCTCGGTGGCGCCCTGGCCGCCCTTGGTCTTCACGGCGACCTGGACGTCCTTGTAGCCGCCCAGCTCGGACTCGGTGGCGTCGATGATCTCGGTCTTCCAGCCGACGCGCTCGGCGTAGCGCAGATACATCCGCAGCAGGTCACCGGCGAACAGGGCCGACTCGTCGCCGCCCGCGCCCGCCTTGACCTCCAGGATGACGTCCTTGTCGTCGCTGGGGTCGCGGGGCACCAGCAGCAGCCGGAGCTTGTCGGTCAGCTCTTCGAGCTGCTTCTCCAGCTCCTTGACCTCGGCGGCGAAGTCGGAGTCCTCGGCGGCCAGCTCGCGGGCGGTCCTGATGTCGTCCCCGGTGCTCTTCCAGGAGCGGTACGTCCCGATGATCGGGGTCAGCTCCGCGTACCGCTTGTTGAGCTTCCGCGCGTTCGCCTGGTCGGCGTGCACGGTGGGGTCGGCCAGCCGCTGCTCAAGGTCGGCGTGCTCGCCGACGAGTTCCTCGACCGCCTCGAACATCGGGGGCTCCTGCTCTGCTTACGTACGAAGGTTCTGCGGGACGTCAAAGCGCCGGTCCCGGCCGTCCCGGCGGGGACGGCCGGGGACCGGCGCAGTTGGCTCGCTACTTCTTGGCGGAGCCGGCCTTGCCGAAGCGGGCCTCGAAGCGGGCCACGCGGCCACCGGTGTCGAGGATCTTCTGCTTGCCCGTGTAGAACGGGTGGCACTCGGAGCAGACCTCGGCACGGATGGTGCCGCTGGCGAGGGTGCTACGGGTGGTGAACGACGCGCCACAGGTACAGCTGACCTGGGTCTCGACGTACTCGGGGTGGATTTCGCGCTTCAAGGGATTCTCCTAGTTTCGGGAGGGCGCCGGGTCGCACGGGCGGACGCTCGCGCGTGAACCGGGGCCGACGTACCAGTCTGCCAGGACCGGCCGTATCTCCCAAAACCGGGGTCGGTACGGAACTATTCCCCGGGGCTCCCGGCGGACCCCGGAACCCCACGGCCCCCGGGGGCCCACGGCCGGGCGCGGTGTCATCCGGCCGGGGACGCGGCCCCGGGGGTGGCGCTCACCACGCCGTCGGCCCCGCTCCGGCCCGCGGCGGAGTTCCGCAGCGCCGACGCGGGTACGGGCTCGTCGCGGCGCAGGGCGCTCCACACCTGCCGGGCGTCGCGGTCGATGGGGACGACCCGGTTGGGGTCGTAGGGGTCGTAGCCGACGGGCAGGGTGACCATCTGGACGTCCGAGGGGCCGATACCGCTGAGGGACCGGGCGAAGCCGGTCAGCTTCGATACGGAGGCGAGGTCGGAGTCGGTGGTGACGGCCTTGGTCGCGGTGTTCGCGACGCCGAAGAGCCGTACCGGGTCGGTGAGCAGCCCGGCGTCCTTGACCTGGGCGATGAACGCCTTCACAAAGGTCTGCTGGAGCTGTATGCGGCCCAGGTCGCTGCCGTCGCCGACGCTCTTGCGGGTGCGGACCAGGGCGAGGGACTGCTCGCCGTCGAGGGTGTGGGTGCCGGCGGGGAGGTCGAGGCGGCTGTCGCGGTCGTGGATGGCCTCGGTGGTGGTGATCTCCACCCCGCCGAGTTCGTCCACGAGCTTCTTGAAGCCGGTGAAGTCGATCTCCAGATAGTGATCCATGCGGATGCCGGACAGCCGCTCCACGGTGCCGACGGCGCAGGCCGGGCCGCCGACCTCGTACGCGCTGTTGAACATCACGCCGTCGGCCGGGGGTATTCGCCCGCCGTCGGAGTCGGTGCAGGCGGGCCGGTCGACCAGGGTGTCGCGGGGTATGGAGACCACGGTGGCCGAGCGGTGGCCCTCATTGACATGGACGATCATCGCGGTGTCGGCGCGGGCGGCGCCGTCGTCGCGGCCGTAGGAGCTGTTGGCCCCGGAGCGGGAGTCGGAGCCGAGGACGAGGATGTCCATCGAGCCGTCGCCGATGTCGCGGGGCCGGTCCCTGCCGTACAGCTGGGCGTCGATGTCGACACCGCGGAGGTTTCCGTCGAGCTGGAACCAGACGTAGCCGAGGCCGGCCCCGCCGACGGCGATCAGCGCGGCGGTGGCCCAGGCCGTGACGACGGCGGCCCTGCGGCGGCGGGAGCGCGGCTTGCCACCGCTCCCGCCGCCCCCGGCTGTGCGGCCTTCGCCGCCGCTCCGATCGTTCATGTCGTCTCCCGCTCTCCGCGCGCCTCCCGGCGTTCCACTGCGGCGCCGCGGTTGTCACCCTCCGCTGTTCACCGGCTACAAATGTCTGACTATGCCCAACTTTGTTGCGCCATTGGTAGGACGCATCTGCCACCAAAAGGGTTGCACGCGGTCCTGAGAAGCGCGTGAGAAGGAGCTGAGAAAACCGCCACCGGCCGTGGCGCGGAGGTCACCGTACGCAGACGTGGGCCCCGCCACCTGCGAAGGTGGCGGGGCCCACGGGAGGCGACGGAGATCAGTCGTTGTTACCCGACGGCGTCGTCTTCTGGATCTGGAGCAGGAACTCGGCGTTCGACTTCGTCTGCTTCATCTTGTCCAGCAGCAGCTCGATCGCCTGCTGCTGGTCGAGCGCGTGCAGCACCCGGCGCAGCTTCCAGACGATGGCGAGCTCGTCGCTGCCGAGCAGGATCTCCTCCTTGCGGGTGCTGGACGCGTCGACGTCCACCGCGGGGAAGATGCGCTTGTCGGAGAGCTTCCGGTCGAGCTTGAGCTCCATGTTGCCGGTGCCCTTGAACTCCTCGAAGATCACCTCGTCCATTCGCGAGCCGGTGTCGACCAGCGCGGTGGCCAGGATGGTCAGCGATCCGCCGTCCTCGATGTTCCGGGCGGCACCGAAGAAGCGCTTCGGCGGGTAGAGCGCGGTCGAGTCGACACCACCGGAGAGGATCCGGCCGGAGGCGGGCGCCGCCAGGTTGTAGGCGCGGCCCAGACGGGTGATGGAGTCCAGCAGGACCACCACGTCGTGGCCCAGCTCCACCAGCCGCTTGGCCCGCTCGATGGCCAGCTCGGCGACCGTGGTGTGGTCCTCGGCGGGCCGGTCGAAGGTCGAGGAGATGACCTCGCCCTTCACCGACCGCTGCATGTCGGTGACCTCTTCGGGACGCTCGTCGACGAGGACGACCATCAGATGGCACTCGGGGCTGTTGACCGTGATGGCGTTGGCGATCGCCTGCAGGATCATGGTCTTGCCGGTCTTCGGCGGAGCCACGATCAGTCCGCGCTGCCCCTTGCCGATCGGCGACACCAGGTCGATGATCCGCGTGGTCAGCACGCCGGGGTCGGTCTCCAGACGGAGCCGGTCCTGCGGGTAGAGCGGCGTCAGCTTGTTGAACTCCGGCCGCCCGCGGCCCGATTCGGGGGCCATGCCGTTGACGGAGTCGAGACGGACCAGCGCGTTGAACTTCTCGCGGCGCTCGCCGTCCTTCGGCTGCCGGACCGCGCCGGTGACGTGATCGCCCTTGCGCAGACCGTTCTTGCGGACCTGGGCCAGGGACACGTACACGTCGTTCGGACCCGGGAGGTAGCCCGAGGTGCGGATGAACGCGTAGTTGTCGAGGATGTCGAGGATGCCCGCGACGGGGATCAGCACATCGTCGTCGGCGACCTGCGGCTCGTTGGCGAACTCCTCACGACCGCGCCGGCCGCGGCGGTCGCGGTAACGGCCGCGCCGGCCGCGCCGGCCGGTGCCGTCGTCGTCGAAGTCGTCCTGCGGGCCCTGCTGCTGACGCTGGCCGCCGCCCTGCTGCTGCTGGCGCTGGCCGCCCTGCTGGTCGTCGCCCTTGCCGCGGCCGCGCTGGCGGTCCTGCCGGTCCTGGCGGTCCCGGCGGTCGCCGCGCTGGCCGCGCTCGCCGCGGTCCTTGCGGCCGTCGCCGTCCTGCCCGGAGCCGTCCTGCGCGTCGGTACGGGAGACCTCCTTGGCCTCCTTGACGGCGACGGAGCCCTCGGCGTGCGTCTCGGGGCTGCCCGCCTGCGCGGTGGCGCGACGACGGCGGCGCTCGACGGCCGGGGTGTCGTCGCTGGCCGGCTGACCGGGGATCTCGATCTGCTGCTGGGCGACCGCCTTCTCCGCCTTCTCGGCGGGGGCGGCGGCCTTCGCGGCCTTCTCGGCGGGCGCGGCGGCCTCGGCACTGTCAGCGGCGGTGTCACCGGCCGTGCCGGTGCGCGCCTTGGAGGTGGCCCGGCGCTTCGGCTTCGCCTCGGCGCTCTTGGCCTCCGGCTCGGCGGTCTTCTTGGCCGCGGCGGCTCCGCCGCCTGCCTGCGCCTCCTTGATGACCTCGATCAGCTGGCTCTTGCGCATACGCGCGGTGCCCCTGATCCCGAGGCCGGACGCGACCTGCTGCAGCTCGGCCAGGACCATGCCCTCGAGGCCGGTGCCGGAACGGCGGCGCCGGGAGGTGGTGCCGGTGGCAGCACCTGCGGCGGGCGCGGAAGTGTCGACGGGATTGTCGGCAGTCACGCCCATCAGATCGGTGGTGTCGCTCACGAAGGGTCCTTCCCTGGAGCGGACGTCGGCCCTTTGGCTCGGCGACCGGTTGTGCTGTCCGAACGCGGTCGGTGATACGACCGTGCCGGGGCGGTGGTCCCCGCCGGCATTGCGTACGGCGGAGAAGCAGATACTTGCGATCCGGCTCGAGATCCCCCTGCTCGGCCACTTCTCGGCGGAGCGTGAGGTGTCGTGCCGGTTCCGGAGCGTGCTCGATACTGCTCAGGCAGGCTGCTCAGGCAGTCGGGGAGGCTCCCGGAAGAATTGGTGGTCCCGATACGGGACGCGAAGCTCCGAGCCGTGAAGGCTTCGGTTGCTGACTTGAGGTTAACACTACCGGCTCCAACAAACATTCCCCCTCTCCATCACCGGCAATCTCGTGTCCCCGGGAATCGCACCGGGAATCACCGCGGGAATCCGCGCCCCTTCCGGGCCGGGATTCCCGGGGAATACCCGGGTCGCGGCGTGCCGCCGGCACTCCGCCGCCGGTACGGCCCGTCCGGCGCGGTCACCGCGTCGTACGGCGCGCCCCCCGCGGCGGCCCGCCGCCCCCGGACGGCTCACCCGGAGGACGTATCGCCCGGCCGGGTACCGCCCCCGGCGGCGTACGTCCGTCCGGGGCCGTCGGGGGACGGGTCCGCGGCGGACGGCGCCGCGTCGGGCGGTACGAGTGGCAACACGCTCGCGCCCACGGCGTCGAAGGCCAGCCGGTTGGCCGCCCAGCCCTCGCCCGCGAGTCGTGCGACCTTGTCGGCCGCACTGTTCTCGGCCAGTGCGAGCACCGTGGGGCCCGCACCGGAGATGACTGCAGGGACGCCGTCGGCGCGCAGTCGGTTGACAAGGTCGACGCTCTGCGGCATCGCCGGGGCGCGGTACTCCTGGTGGAGCCGGTCCTCCGTGGCGGGCAGCAAGAGCTCGGGACGCCTGGTCAGGGCCTCGACGAGCAAGGCGGCACGACCGGCGTTCGCGGCGGCGTCCACATGGGGGACGGTACGCGGCAGCAGTCCCCGCGCGGTCTCCGTGAGCACCGGCTTCGCCGGAACGAAAACCACCGGAACGACGGAATCGGCGGGGTCCATCCTGATGGCCCGTGCCGCTCCCCCGTCGGTCCAGGCGAGGGTGAAGCCGCCGAGGAGACAGGCGGCCACATTGTCGGGGTGGCCCTCGATCTCGGTCGCCAGCTCCAGCAGCGCCGTGTCGTCGAGCCTGGCCTCGCCCCCTATCGTCACCGCGCGGGCGGCGACGATCCCGGCGCAGATGGCGGCCGACGAGGAGCCCAGACCGCGGCCGTGCGGGATCCGGTTGGCGCAGACGACTTCCAGACCGCGCGGCTGCCCGCCGAGCAGGTCGAACGCCGTACGCAGGGAGCGGACGAGCAGATGGCTCTCGTCGCGGGGCAGTGTCGACGCGCCCTCGCCCGCGATGTCGATATGCAGCCCGGAGTCCGCGACCCTGACGACGACGTCGTCGTACAACCCCAGCGACAGCCCGAAGGCGTCGAAGCCCGGGCCGAGATTGGCGCTGGTGGCGGGGGTGCGCACCCGGACGGCGGCGGCGCGGAACGCTGGACCGGCCATCGCTCGATGACTCTCCTTGGCTCTGACCCTTGTGACGCAAGGGACGGGCGGTGCCTGTGAGGGCTGTGATGTTGGGGGGATCCGGGGACAGGGGGTCGGGGAAGGCGGAAGGTGGAACGGATGTACGCATGTACGGACGGGCGGCGCGCGGATTCGGGAGGGGTCGACCCCCGGGGGCCGCGACGGACGGCCGCACCCCTGCACCGGCATATGCGGTGGGTGGGTTCGGTACAGCCTATCGAAGGAAGGTTCTGCGGCGACATAGGGCGCACGGGAGGCGCACGATGCGTGTCGCGAGCCTCTTGTGCCTCGGCCTCCGCCACTGCCCGGCTTGGGATGCTTTCCACCGGGGTATTACGTCCCGGTCCGGGTTCGAACGCCTCGAACGGGCACTCCGTTCCCGGCCGTTCCCCGCACCCGTCACCCGCACCCGTCACCCGTGTCCGGGTGCCGCCCCGGCCGGCCTGCCCGGTCCGGCCGCAAAGGGCCGGACGGGGCGGACCGGGCGGAGCCGTACGGGCGGCCGGGGCAGCCCGGCCGGGGTCAGGCGAGCCCGAGCCGGGCGGCGGCCGTCGGGGCGTCCACGGGCACGGTGACCGGCTGCGGAGCGCCCGCCACGGCCCAGTCGGGGTCCTTCAGGCCGTTCCCGGTGACCGTGCAGACGATGCGCTGCCCGGGGTCGACCCGGCCCGCCTCGGCGGCCTTCAGCAGGCCCGCCACGGACGCGGCGGACGCGGGCTCGACGAAGACGCCCTCCTGCGACGCCAACAGACGGTAGGCCCGGAGGATCTCACGGTCCGTCACCTCGTCGATGGCGCCGCCGGACTCGTCCCGCGCGGCCAGCGCCTGCTGCCAGGAGGCCGGGTTGCCGATCCGGATCGCGGTGGCGATGGTCGACGGGTCCTTGACGACCTCACCGCGGACGATGGGCGCGGAGCCGGACGCCTGGAAGCCCCACATCCGGGGGGTGCGGGTGGCCGGGCCATCGGCCGCGTACTCCCGGTAACCCTTCCAGTAGGCGGTGATGTTGCCCGCGTTGCCGACCGGCAGGACATGGATGTCCGGGGCGTCGCCGAGGGCGTCGACGATCTCGAAGGAGGCCGTCTTCTGCCCCTCGATCCGATACGGATTGACCGAATTGACCAGGGCCACCGGATAGTTCTCGGACAGATTTCGCGCCAGATCCAGGCAGTCGTCGAAGTTGCCGTCGACCTGGAGGATCTTCGAGCCGTAGACCAGCGCCTGGCCCATCTTGCCCAGGGCGATCTTCCCCTGGGGCACCAGGACGGCGCAGACCATCCCGGCACGTACGGCGTAGGCGGCGGCCGAGGCGGACGTATTGCCGGTGGAGGCGCAGATGACGGCCTTCGCGCCCTCCTCCTTGGCCCGGGTGATCGCCATCGTCATCCCGCGGTCCTTGAAGGACCCGGTGGGATTGGCGCCCTCGACCTTGAGGTGGACCTCGCACCCGGTGCGCTCGGAGAGCACCTGGGCGGGGACGAGCGGCGTCCCGCCCTCACGGAGCGTGACGACGGGCGTGGTGTCCGTCACCGGGAGCCGGTCCCGGTACTCCTCGATGATGCCGCGCCACTGGTGGGTCATTGCTGGTTACTCCCCTTCAACACGCATGATGCTGGCGACACCGCGCACGGTGTCGAGCTTGCGCAGCGCCTCGACGGTCCCCGAGAGGGCGGCGTCGGGCGCGCGGTGGGTGACGACGACGAGGGATGCCTCCCCGTCGCTGTCCGGACGGCCCTGCTGACGGACGGTGTCGATGGACACCCCGTGCTCGGCGAAGACCGTCGCGACCTGGGCGAGGACGCCCGGCTTGTCGGCCACGTCGAGACTGATGTGGTACCGCGTGACCACCTCGCCCATGGAGCCGACGGGCAGCTGGGTGTAGGCGGACTCCCCCGGCCCGGTGACCCCGGCGAGCTTGTTGCGGCAGACGGCGACCAGGTCGCCCAGGACGGCCGACGCGGTGGGCGCGCCGCCCGCGCCGGGCCCGTAGAACATCAGCTGCCCGGCGGCCTCCGACTCCACGAAGACCGCGTTGTACGCCTCGCGGACGGAGGCCAGCGGATGGCTGAGCGGGATCATCGCCGGGTGTACCCGCGCGGTCACGGACCTGCCGTCGGCGGCGCGCTCGCAGATCGCGAGGAGCTTGACGGTACAGCCCATCCGCTTGGCGGAGGCGATGTCGGCGGCGGTGACCTCGGTGAGCCCCTCGCGGTGCACGTCGTCGAGGCGGACCCGGGTGTGGAAGGCGATCCCGGCGAGGATCGCGGCCTTGGCGGCGGCGTCGAAGCCCTCGACGTCGGCGGTCGGGTCGGCCTCGGCGTACCCGAGGGCGGTGGCCTCGTCCAGCGCCTCGGTGTAACCGGCGCCGGAGGACTCCATCTTGTCGAGGATGAAGTTGGTGGTGCCGTTGACGATGCCGAGGACCCGGTTGACCTTGTCGCCCGCGAGCGACTCGCGCAGCGGCCGGATCAGCGGGATGGCGCCGGCGACGGCGGCCTCGAAGTACAGATCGCGGCCGTGCCGCTCGGCGGCGGCGTAGAGCGTGGCCCCGTCCTCGGCCAGCAGCGCCTTGTTCGCCGACACCACGGAGGCACCGTGCTCGAACGCGGTGGTGATCAGGGCGCGGGCCGGCTCGATCCCGCCGATGACCTCGATGACGACGTCGATGTCGCCCCGTTTCACCAGGGCCGTGGCATCGGTGGTGACCAGGGCGGGGTCGATGCCCTCGCGGACCTTGTCGGGGCGGCGTACGGCCACCCCCGCCAGCTCCACGGGGGCGCCGATCCGGGCCGCGAGGTCGTCGGCGTGCGTCGTCATGATGCGCGCCACCTCGGAGCCGACCACTCCACAGCCCAGCAGCGCCACCTTCAGCGGACGCGTACGCATCATCCGACCTCGTTTCTCAGCATTCGGGGGTGGGTCCAGTCTCACTTACCGGACAGCATTTTCTATGCTCCGTCCGGTATCCGAGACATCTATCTCCATCAACCGACATCGAGACGCAACAGATCTTCCTCCGTCTCGCGCCGGACGATCACCCGCGCCGCGCCTCCGGAGACCGCCACGACGGGCGGGCGCAGGGCGTGGTTGTAGTTGCTCGCCATCGAGCGGCAGTAGGCGCCGGTCGCGGGGACGGCGATCAGATCGCCGGGGGCGAGGTCGGCGGGGAGGAAGGCGTCCTTCACCACGATGTCGCCGCTCTCGCAGTGCTTGCCGACGACCCGGCTGCGCATGGGCGGCGCGTCGGAGGCGCGGGAGACGAGGACGACACTGTATTCGGCGTCGTACAGCGCCGTGCGGATGTTGTCGGACATCCCGCCGTCCACACTGACGTACGTCCGCAGGCCCTCCAGGGGCTTGATGGTGCCGACCTCGTACAGGGTGAAGGCGGTGGGGCCGACGATGGCGCGGCCGGGCTCGACGGAGATCCGGGGGGTACGCAGCCCGGCGGCGTCGCACTCGCGGGTGACGATCTCGTGGAGGGCCTTGGCGATGTGACGCGGTTCACGGGGGTCGTCGCCCGCGACGTACGCGATTCCGAGGCCGCCGCCGAGGTCGATCTCGGGCAGTTCGACGCCGTGCTCGTCGCGGACCCGCTTGAGCAGGCCGACCACTCGGTGGGCGGCGACCTCGAAGCCGGAGGTGTCGAAGATCTGCGAACCGATGTGGGAGTGGATGCCGACCAGTTCGAGACCGTCGAGGGAGAGCGCCCGCCGGACGGCCTCGGCGGCCTGGTCCCCGGCGAGCGGGATCCCGAACTTCTGGTCCTCGTGGGCGGTGGCGATGAACTCGTGGGTGTGCGCCTCGACGCCGACGGTGACCCGGATCAGCACCTTCTGGCGCCTGCCGAGGCGTTCGGCGGCGTGGGCGACCCGGACGATCTCCTGGAAGGAGTCGAGGACGATCCGGCCGACCCCGGCCTCGATGGCCCGCTCGATCTCCTCGGGGGACTTGTTGTTGCCGTGGTACGCGATCCGCTCGGCGGGCATGCCCGCGTCGAGGGCGGTGCGCAGCTCGCCGCCGGAGCAGACGTCGAGGTTGAGGCCCTCCTCGTGCAGCCAGCGGACGACGGCCCTGCTGAGGAACGCCTTCCCGGCGTAGAAGACGTCGGCGCCGGGGCCGAACGCCTCGGCCCAGGCGCGGCAGCGGGCCCGGAAGTCCTCCTCGTCGAGGAAGTAGGCGGGGGTGCCGAACTCCTCGGCCAGCCGGGTCACCGGGATCCCGCCGACGGCGGCGACCCCGTCATCGCCCCGGGTGACGGTACGGGCCCAGATCGCCGGGTCGAGGGCGTTGAGGTCGGCGGGCGGCGCCGGGTAGTGGCCCTCGGGCAGGACATCGGCGTGCCGGGGCCCGGCGGGGTGTGCGGAACGGCTCATCGTCGTATCTCTTTCACATTCACAGATGATCGGGGGCGCTGATGCCGAGCAGGGTCAGGCCGCCGGCGAGCACCGCCCCGGCGGCTTCGGCGAGCGCGAGCCGGGAGCGGTGGGCGGCCAGGGGTTTCGCGCCGCCGACGGGCAGCACGGCGGGCTGGAAGCCGAGCAGGGCGTCGGCGGTCCCCTCCAGATGCCGGGCGATCCGGTCGGGCGCGTGGAGCCGGGCGGCGGAGCCGATCGCGGCCGGCCAGTCGGCCACCCACCGCTCGACACCGCGCGCCGCGTTCTTCTCTTCTCCGGCCCCGGTGCCGTACGGCTCGACGGCGGCGGTGAACCCCAGAGCAGCGGCGTTACGGCTCAGGGCGTGCGCGCGGGCGTGCGCGTACCGGACGGTGAACAGCGGATTGCTCTCGTGCTGCCGGAGCAGCCGGGGTCCCGGCCGGGCGGGGTCGTGCGCGGCGGCCGACAGGAAGGCCCATCGGGTGGCGTCGGTCCCGAGGGCGTCGGCGGTGTCCTCGTGGTCGGCCACGGGCGGGGTCCCGGACTCCGTCCCGTACCCCTCGATCCGGCGCAGCAGTTCCACGGTCCCGCTCCAGACGACGGCGCGGCCGCCGCGCTCCACCGGTGTCTCGCGCCGGGCCTCACGGGCCCGCCGCGCCTGCCGGGCCGCGGCCTCGGTGATCTCGCGCAGCCGCTCGGCGGGGTCCCCGCCGAGGGTGATGTTGAGGAACCCGGGCCCGGTGATCTCCACACCGGCCACCCCGGGCCGGTCCGCGATCCGCTCCCGCAGCCGCTCGGCGACCACCCGCGGGGGCTGCCCGGCGGGGCCGGCGAGCCGCAGCGCGACACCGGTGGCCCAGTCCCCGCACCCACCGGGCCCGGGCCGTTCCACCCGTACGTCGTCGGGCACCGCGACGTCGAGCACACCGTCCGCCACCGCACGGCACACGGCGTGCCGCACGGTACGGGAGAGCTGGGCGGGCGTCACGGGACCAGCGTAGGCGAGGACGTCCTCCCGTAAGCGACCCGTTTCGCCATCCGGTCAGCCCCGCGCGCTCCCGGCCCGCCCGGCCCCGCGCCGGTCCTCCGCTGCGGGCGGCCCTTCCCGGCACATCAACCGTCGTACGAGCCGTACGAGATCGGCGGGCTCGAAGGGCTTGGCGAGAAAGGCGTCCACGCCCGCGGCGATCCCGCTCTCCACCTCGTACTGCGTACAGGCGCTGATGATCGCCACCGGCAGATGCCGTGTCCCGGGATCCTCCCGCAGCCGCGCGGCGGTCCGCAGCCCGTCCAGCCGCGGCATCACCACGTCCAGCGTCACCACATCGGGCCGTACGTCCCCGACGACCTCCAGGCACTCGGCACCATCGGCCGCGGTCACCACCTCGAAGCCCTCCAGCTCGAGGTTGACCCTGATCAACTGGCGGATGACTCGATTGTCGTCGACAACGAGCACTCGCCCGGACGCACCTGACACAACTCGAGAGTAGGTCCGCGCCGACGACCGCGTCCGGGTTTTCCCCACTTCCACCCCCTCCGAGCGACCCCGATCCACCCGCCTGCCTCCCTTCACCCCGCCGAATTACCTGTTCACGGGCACCCTCGTGGAGCTGGTAGTGTTCTACCCGTCACGCCGACGGAGACAACACCGAGGCAGACAGTGCGCCCCCGTAGCTCAGGGGATAGAGCAACGGCCTCCGGAGCCGTGTGCGCAGGTTCGAATCCTGCCGGGGGCACTTCCCTAAGAAATCCCGACCCGCTGAATCGCGGGCCGGGATTTTTTGCGTACCCGCCGCGGCGCGCTGCCGGGATTCGGGGCATCGGCCGGGAACCTCGCGGGTCGACGGCCTTCGGTGCGTGTCCGGCGCGCCTCCGCTCGGGGGAGCGCGTACCGGGAGCGTGGCCGGAACCGGTATCCCGGCGCGGGGCCCGCGGGCGCGGTGGCCGGGGGTGAAGCGCGGGCCGGAGGGTTTCCGGCGGCGTTCTCGCCGGGCGCTTCCCGCGGTCCGTCCACAGGTTCCCCGGTCAATTGTCAGTCATCGCCGCTAGCGTTCCACTCGTCGTCGCACAGATGTCGGCAATTTCCGGCTGAACTGTGCTTTCTTCTTGCTGTCCTGATGCGTGAGGCGGGGATCGTGGGTTGGCTGTCGGCGGGTGACGGGTACGAAGTCGCCCTGGTGGAAGGCCGGGTGGCGGTACGGGCCACCTCGGGACGTTCGGCGGGGAGGCAGTTGAAATCACTGCCGCGCGCCCTCAAGGACCACCCCGAGGTGGACCGGCTGCGGCGGTTCGCGGAATGGCTGGATCGGCATGCCGCGGGATGTGTCGCGCAGGTCGACTCGTGGATGGTGTCGTCGCTGCCCGTGCCCACCGGCCTGCTGGCCCGGGTGTGGCCGGACGAGGCCTGGCAGTCGGCCCTGCGCGACCTGGCCGTGGTCGGCGACGACCCCGACGAGGTCGGCCTGCTGCGGGGCACCACCGAGGACGGCGAGCTGCGGTTGGTGAATCTCGACGGCGAGACCGTCCGTCTCTCCCCGCGCACGGTGACCCTGCCGCACCCGGTGCTGCTGCCCGACCTCGACGACATCCGGGAGTTCGCCGCGGAACTGGGCGTCGTCCAGCGCGTCGAGCAGATCCACCGGGCGACCTGGCAGCGGCCCGGCGACCTCGCCCCCGAGGCCACCGAGATACGCGAGTTCGCCGGTGGCTCCTTCCGCTCCCGCTTCGCCCTCGCGGCGCGCGCGAGCTCCCTGGGCTACCGCGTCTCGGGCGGCTACGCCACGGCCCGGGTGCGCGACGGCGGACGCACCGTCGAGGCCTCCGTATGGATCGGCGAGCCGTACTGGGAGGACACGGTGGAGACCGGTGGCCTCACCTGGCACGGTCCTGACGGCCGTGCCGTGCCCCTGCGCGAGGTGGGCCCGGTGGCCTGGTCGGAGGGGATGCGGATGGCCGCGGCGCTGTACGCCGGGCGCGACATCGAGGAGGGCAAGAACGCATGAGCGGGGGGACGCAGGTGTCGTACGAGGACATGCTCGCGGCGGGCGCGGTACTGCCGCCGGACACGGAGGACGCGGGCGAGCGGGCGGTTCCGCTGACCGCGCGCGGCTACCGCCACCCGGGGCTCGACGACCGCGTGGTGGTGCGGCTGGTCGCCGGTGAGCTGGGCGCGGCGGAGGATCTCGCCGCCGGGTTCCTCGGCCTGGAGCAGGTCGGGGAGCCTGCCGTGGTGGGTCTCGGGCTGCGCCAGTCGCTGGGCTTCCCGGAGTGGGTGCTGGTGCACCACCCCGAGGACGGGCACCACGCGCTCGGTGTCGTACCGGATCTGGAGCGGGCGGCCCGGCAGGTGAAGTCCCGGCCCAAGGCCGCCATGGACGCCTACGGGGAACTCGGCGCACGGCTGGCGGCGTCCGTCCCGCACTTCCTGCCGACCTTCTACGAGCAGGCGGGCCGGGTCTTCCTCGCCGAGGAGAACTCGACGTACGCGGCCCAGTTGTTCACCCGGGCCCGGAAGGCCGAGGCGGAGCACGGTCTTGTCGTCGACGAGGACCGCCTCGACGCGGTGTTCCTCGAATTCGCCTTGGCGGGCGCGCTGCCGGTGAAGGTGCTTTCCGCCTACGGCAAGGAGCTGGCCGCCCGGGTGCCGGCCGAGGAGGCGCTGCGGCGCTTCACCCGGCTCTGTCTGCGCCGCACGGCGGGCGGCCTCCCGCCGTCCGCGCAGATGGCGGGCGATCTGCGCAGGCTGGCCCGGGCCGCGGGCCGGGACGCCGATCTCGCCGAGCAGGAGTATCTGTCCGAGCTGCTCGGTCTGCCGGCCACCCTGCGGGCCGCGACCGGCTGGTGGAAGGGCCACCGGGCGGCGTTGCAGGCGCTGGCCTCCCGGGACCGGCGGGTACGCGGCACGCTGCTGGACATGGTTCCGGCGGGCCACGACGACGAGATGCCCGCGCTCTGGCTCGGCGTGCTGGAGGACTCCGGCGCCACTGCGGGCCTGTGGGACGCCGCACTGCCCGAGGAGGAGCGGCCGCGGGACGGCACGGCGGGCTGGCTGGGACGCTTCCTGGTCTTCCGCGAGCGGGCCCGCTCCTGGCGTGGCTCGACCCGGATGCCCGAGCTGTACCCGCTGGTGGAGCGGGCCGTGGACCGGCTGCGGGCCGAACTCGGCGCGTCCGGCGAAGCGTTGCGGGTCACCCACGACATCGACCTGATCGACCTGCTGCTGTCCCTGGACGTCCCGGTGGCCGCCCCGGAGCACGAAGCGGCCCTGCCGCTGACCCCGTGGGCGCAGGGCGACGGACACCGGGATCTGCTGTTCCTGGGCGCCGACGCCCGGTTCCACGACGCCTTCCTGAAGGGCGCCGAGCAGTTCGGCAACTACGAGGGCGGGCTGCGGGCCATCCGTCTGCTGGCCGCGTCTCCCGGCTGCCGCCCGCTGCTGGCCCGATGGGTCGCGGCGGCCGTCAAGCGCTTCACCGTGGCCGGTCTGCCCCAGTTGCCCGGCGCGCTGGACCGGCTGAAGTGGCTGCCGTCGGAGGCGCTGGCGCTCGCCGATGAGGAGGTGCGCGAGGCCGTCGCCACCGATCTCGCCCCCGTACTGGCACGCACGCTGCGGGCCGGTCTCTTCGACGAACTCGGCTGGCCCGCCTGGGAGGAGGCGGTGGCCGGCCTCGTACCGAAGTCCGATGTCGAGGATCTGATCGTCGCCGACGCCTGGCCCCACCTCGTGGTCGCCGGAGCGGCCCAGGCCCGGGTGATCGGCGCCGAGGGCACCCTGCTCACACACGACCTGCGCATCCCCTCGGGCGACCGCCGGGGCGACCCGGGCTTCCACCACGTCGACGGCGAACTCCTCGTCTACTGGAACAGCGGCAAGGGCGGGCTGCGCGGCTACTGGCACGGCCGGGCCGACCGTGTCGAGGCGCTGGAGGGCCCGACCACCACCCGCGGTACCGAAATGGACTGGTACCGGGGCGACTTCCCGATCACCCTGCCGCTGCCCGGCGGCGGCCGGACCACCGGCCGGGGTGTCGTGCACGCGGGCGACACCACCGTGCCGGAGGAGTGCCCGCTGCTCTTCGACGGCTCCTCCTACTGGGTGTGGCACGCGGACTCCGAGGACCGCGCGGCGCACGGCTGGTACGAGTACGACCCGGCCACCGGCGCCCGCGGCCGTATGAGCCGGCCCGCCTTCGTCACCGACGCGCTGCGGGACGCCCCCGAGGGCAGCAGCTTCGCGGGCGTCCGGCTGCGCCCCTCCCCCACGGCCGGCGCCACGCCGGCCTGCGCGCCGGTGGGCGGGCTCGTCGGCCTGCGCAGGCTGAAGCTCCCGGACGGATCCATCCGGGTCGAGGACCTCGCCGGGCACACCCTCACGCTCCCGGCCGGGGCCGGGCTGCCGTACACGCTGGTGATGTTCCCGGGCGCCGAGCGGCCCACCGCGGTCGTACGCGACGGCTGGCAGCTCGATCTCGTGGACGCGGACGGTGTCGTCACGGCCTGGGCGAAGACCGACCGCACGGCGGGCTCCTTCGGCGAGGGCACCCTTCTGCTGCCGCCGGTGCAGTACTGGGAGTGTCTGACCCCGCGCGACCCGGAAGGCTCGGCGGGGCTGCGGAGCGTCGACCGCGACTCCGCCGCCGCCCTGCTGGCGGCAGCCGCCGACCAGGACGCCGAGGCGCTGCCCGGCGCGATCCGCGCCCTGCTGTCCGTCACCCACCCCGCCCTGCTGAAGGGCATCGCCGGAGTGGTGCGCTACGCGGCGGCCCAGCAGGGCGTCCTCGACGCGGCGGCGACCCGGCTGAGCCAGGCCATGGAGGGCGGCCCGGTGGACGAGGGCCCGGCCGGTCCCGAAGACCGTCTGCTGCGTGACGCGATGAGCGGTCTCGGCGCTTCGAGCCGCCACTGGTGGGGCCACGACGACCGGGCCGACACCGTCTTCCGCGCCCTGCGCGTGCTGACCCGCGCCGCCGGGGCCACCGACGACGAACCGGGCCCGGCCGACGCCCGGCTGCACCTCGACGGGCCGGAGCTGCCCACCGGCAACCCGGAGTTGTCGGCCCTGATCGTCCGGATGTCGGCCCTCGCCTACCGGGCCGCCGCCGGCACCACCACCGACGAGCACCGCGAGGCGCTGCGGCACCTCCTGACCGGATTCGACCGGTTGGGGCTGGGCGGGTCGGCGGAGCCCGGCCGGTGGCGGGCGGTGACCCTGCGCCTGGACGCGGACCGGCTGCGTATCGCCTCGGGCGACGGACGGGAGGGCTCCTGGAACGGTCTGCTGCCGCTGGCGGGCGGCGCCTTCCTCGCGATGACCGCCCACGGGTCGCTGGACGACGACGGCTGCGACTTCACCGGCCTTTTCCACGACCCCGAGGGCCGGTTCGCCGCTCCGGAGCCGTACAAGATGCTGTCCTGCGACCCGGTCGACCGGGGCGAGCACCGTGTCGGGCTGGGTGAGTTCCTGGCCGAGCTGGCCGCGCGCGGTCCCGCGCCGTGGTTCCCCGCCGCGGCCGAGGAGTTCGCCCGGCTGACCGGCGTCACCGACACGATGGCCCGGCTCGTGGTCGCCGGGCTGCCGGGAGTCGACGCCTACGAGCGGACCTTCCTCACCACCGAGGCCCGCAACACCATCGGGGTGAAAACCGCTCCCGCGGCGGTCGCCAAGGACGAACTGCGCGGTCTCGACGGCGCCGTGCGCGCCGCGGTCGTGGCCGCCCTGCTGCCCGCCGATCCGGTCCTGCTGTGGACCGAGGGCCCGGACGTGGCCGCGGGTGCCGCCGTCTGGAACGCCCGGGTCGGCAGGCGTCCCGCCGTGCCCGAGGAGCTGCTCGGCGACGCCGTACGCGCCCTCAAGCACGCGATGTGGCCCGTACGGGAAGCCCTGCCCGCGCTGCTGGAACCGGCGGTTGCCCCGCAGCTCAGCCGGGATCTGCGCTGGGAGGTCAAGGGCGACCGGGTGCGGCCCGTCGGCGACGGGACCGGATTCACCGCGGCGACACTGGTGGGCGCGGTGGCACTCACGGCCTGGCTCGCCCACCGGCTGCCCGCGGGCGACCCGGTCCGGGCCGCGCTGCCGCCCGCGTTCACCGCCGTACGGGCCCGGCTGGCGGCCCCCGGCCTCATGCTCGACCTCGGCCGCTACATCAGCCTCCCCGAGTTCCGGAAGGCGGCGGGCGCGCCCACCGAGACCGGGCCGGGATTCGAGCGCTACGGCGCCGTCGTCCTCGCCACCCACGACGACCGGCCCGCCCCGGGCATCCGCGTCGACCTCCTCGACGAGGCCGGCCAGGACCCCCATCTGCCCGCCACCCGCACCGACGACCACCCCTACCCGGCCGAGGTCGCCCTGCAGCTGGTGCGCGACCCCCGTTTCGCGGCCCTCGTCGCCGATCCGGGCGAGCCGCTCGCGGGCGACCGCGACAAGACCGGCACCTGGTGGCCGCAGGACCCGGGCCGCTCCGTGCCCGACCTGGTCGCCGACGCGGCCGGGAAGTACGGCATCGGGGAGGACGCGGCCACGCTGTATCTGACGCTGCTCGCCATGCCCGACCCGACCGACCGGTCCACCGCCCGGTGGACGGGCTGGAAGCCGGCCCGTATCAAGGCGGCCCGTGCCGAACTGGCCGCCACCGACCTCGTGGTGCAGGCGACCCGCACCAGGGCGGGCCGCTCCCTCTTCCTGCCCGGCGGCTGGGCCGAACAGCCGAGGCCCCGGGTTCCGCTGGAGCGCTGGAAGCTGCCGCTGTTCGACGTGGTCCACGGCGAGCACGCCCCGTTCGGTGTGATCGTGCCGACGGAACCGGTCGCCGACCTGTACCGCAGGGCCTGGCAGAGGGTCCTCGACGGCGACGCGCCCCGGTTCGAGGAGCTGAAGGTGCGACGGGGTCGCCGCCGCTGACCGAAGCCCGGCAGCCGCCGCCGGCGGCTGCCGGGGGGGGGGCCCGGCCCCGCCGCCCCCCCGGGCCCCCGCCCCCCCCCCCGCCGCCCCCCGGCGGACCGCCACCACC
>NZ_JBHYZV010000067.1:0-41664 GCF_042753905.1 Streptomyces sp. NPDC059248
CCGTACTCGTCGTACGGGACCGGGGCGGCCGTCTCACCGCGCGGGGCTCGCCCGCGCGGCGGTGTTACGCGTCCTTCGACAGGTTCGGACCGGCGCCGCCGGCGGCCTGCTCGATCGGGGGGACGTCCGGCAGGGCGGACTTCTCCTCGCCGCGGAAGACGAACTTCTTCTCGTCGCCCTCGCCCTCGGTGTCCACGACCACGATGTGACCGGGGCGCAGCTCACCGAAGAGGATCTTCTCGGAGAGGATGTCCTCGATCTCGCGCTGGATGGTCCGGCGCAGCGGCCGGGCGCCCAGCACGGGGTCGTAGCCCTTCTTGGCGAGCAGCGACTTGGCCGTGGAGCTCAGCTCCAGGCCCATGTCGCGGTCCTTCAGCCGCTCGTCCACCTTGTCGATCATGAGGTCGACGATCTGGATGATGTCGTCCTCGGAGAGCTGGTGGAAGACGACGGTGTCGTCGACACGGTTCAGGAACTCGGGGCGGAAGTGCTGCTTCAGCTCCTCGTTGACCTTCGCCTTCATCCGCTCGTAGCCGGTCTTCACATCGCCCTGGGCGGCAAAGCCCAGGTTGAAGCCCTTGGAGATGTCCCGGGTCCCGAGGTTGGTCGTCATGATGATGACCGTGTTCTTGAAGTCCACGACCCGGCCCTGGGAGTCGGTCAGCCGACCGTCCTCCAGGATCTGGAGAAGGGAATTGAAGATATCGGGGTGGGCCTTCTCGACCTCGTCGAAGAGGACGACGGAGAACGGCTTGCGGCGCACCTTCTCGGTGAGCTGGCCGCCCTCCTCGTATCCCACGTATCCGGGCGGGGAGCCGAAGAGGCGGGAAACCGTGTGCTTCTCACTGAACTCCGACATGTCGAGGGAGATCAGGGCGTCCTCGTCACCGAAGAGGAATTCGGCGAGCGTCTTGGACAGCTCGGTCTTACCGACACCGGACGGACCGGCGAAGATGAACGAGCCGCCGGGGCGCTTCGGGTCCTTCAGACCGGCACGGGTCCGGCGAATGGCCTGGGAGAGCGCCTTGATGGCGTCCTTCTGCCCGATGACGCGCTTGTGGAGTTCGTCCTCCATACGCAGCAGGCGGGAGGACTCCTCCTCGGTCAGCTTGAAGACCGGAATGCCGGTGGCCGTGGCGAGGACTTCGGCGATGAGTTCGCCGTCGACCTCGGCGACGACGTCCATGTCGCCGGCCTTCCATTCCTTCTCGCGCTTGGCCTTCGCCGCCAGCAGCTGCTTCTCCTTGTCGCGGAGGGAAGCCGCCTTCTCGAAGTCCTGGGAGTCGATCGCCGACTCCTTGTCGCGGCGGACGCCCGCGATCTTCTCGTCGAACTCGCGGAGGTCCGGCGGAGCGGTCATCCGGCGGATGCGCATCCGGGATCCGGCCTCGTCGATCAGGTCGATCGCCTTGTCCGGCAGGAAGCGGTCCGAGATGTACCGGTCGGCCAGGGTCGCGGCCTGGACCAGCGCCTCGTCGGTGATGGAGACCCGGTGGTGGGCCTCGTACCGGTCGCGCAGGCCCTTGAGGATCTCGATGGTGTGCGGCAGCGACGGCTCGGCGACCTGGATGGGCTGGAAGCGGCGCTCCAGCGCGGCGTCCTTCTCCAGGTGCTTGCGGTACTCGTCGAGCGTCGTGGCACCGATGGTCTGCAGCTCGCCCCGGGCCAGCATGGGCTTGAGGATCGAGGCGGCGTCGATGGCGCCCTCGGCGGCGCCCGCGCCGACCAGGGTGTGCAGCTCGTCGATGAACAGGATGATGTCGCCGCGGGTGCGGATCTCCTTGAGCACCTTCTTCAGGCGCTCCTCGAAGTCACCGCGGTAGCGGGAGCCCGCGACCAGCGCGCCCAGGTCGAGGGTGTAGAGGTGCTTGTCCTTGAGGGTCTCGGGCACCTCGCCCTTGACGATGGCCTGCGCCAGGCCCTCGACGACCGCCGTCTTGCCGACGCCGGGCTCGCCGATGAGCACGGGGTTGTTCTTGGTGCGGCGGGACAGCACCTGCATGACCCGCTCGATCTCCTTCTCGCGCCCGATGACCGGGTCGAGCTTGGATTCGCGGGCCGCCTGGGTGAGGTTGCGGCCGAACTGGTCGAGGACCAGGGACGTCGAGGGGGTGCCCTCGGCCGGGCCGCCCGCCGTGGCGGCTTCCTTGCCGGAGTAGCCGGAGAGCAGCTGGATGACCTGCTGCCGGACCCGGTTCAGGTCGGCGCCCAGCTTCACGAGGACCTGGGCGGCGACGCCCTCGCCCTCGCGGATCAGGCCGAGCAGGATGTGCTCGGTGCCGATGTAGTTGTGCCCGAGCTGAAGGGCTTCGCGGAGCGACAGCTCCAGCACCTTCTTGGCACGGGGGGTGAAGGGGATGTGACCGGACGGGGCCTGCTGCCCCTGGCCGATGATCTCCTCGACCTGCTGACGGACCGCCTCGAGCGAAATCCCGAGGCTCTCCAGGGCCTTAGCGGCGACACCCTCACCCTCGTGGATCAGGCCCAGGAGGATGTGCTCGGTGCCGATGTAGTTGTGGTTGAGCATCCGGGCTTCTTCCTGAGCCAGGACGACAACCCGCCGCGCGCGGTCGGTGAACCTCTCGAACATCGTTAATCGCTCCTCAGAGCGGTCAGGCAGTAAGGGGTCGGTCCCCTCCCTGTCCTTCCGCAGCTTAGTCCCGCAAGCGGGGACCGCTCATTCCAACTGCCGACACCCGTCTGTGGCCTCCTGACCCCTGAACGCCGACACATGCTCCAACCCGATGGTGCGAGACGATGTTCCCGCAGGCCAGGCAGTTACTCTCGCCAGCTGTACGCCGATGGCGAACGCACGGCCTTTGTGCGAGCGTGTCGCCCCTCCTCACTAGGAATGTCTTACCCGTAAGCACTGACACTCCATGCCGCGCACACCGGTTCCCTCAGCTACGGGCGAACAAGGTCAGGGGGCCGAACGACCTCGATCACCCCGTGACCGGGGTCCGCCGGAGGCCACCGGAGGTCCACCGGAATGCGCGGGGGGCGCGCGGAGGCCCCACGGGGGGGACACGCCGCGACGATTCCGGCACTCCGCGTAACCACCGGGGGGTTCCGGGTGTTCCCGGACCATGAGCGTCCCGCCGCTTGTGCGCGTTCCGCCGCCCGTTCCGCCGCCCGTTCCACCGCTTGTTCCGTCGCCCGTTCCGTCGCGCGGCACGGAGGGGTACGCCGCCGTGGCCCGCTGGTACGAGACCCGGCTCGGCTGGCCGGTCGCGGGGCCGCCCGGGGGCGGGCCGGTGGAGCTGCTGGCGGGGATCGCCTTCGACGCCCTGGAGCTGCCCGCCGACGCGGGCGCCGCCGTGCTGCGGCGGGTCGCCGCAGGGCCGGTCGCCCTGGCCGGGGACCGGATGCTGCTGCTGATCGCCGCCGGGGCCGCCGACGAGGTGCCGGGACTGCTGGCCTGGCTGGAGTGGAGCGGGGTCGCCCTCGACCTGACGGCCGTCGGGGCGGGCGGGCGGCTGCCCGCGCCCCTGCCGCCGGGCTGGACCGGCCCCCGGGGGGCCGCCGTATGGCTGCGGCCCCCCGTGTCGGGGCGAGAACCGGTCCCTGGCCTGCCCGGCCTGCCGGACGTCCCGGGGCCGCCGGGCTCGGCCGGTCCGGCGTACACCGAGGACGGGCACCCCGGACGCGTACGGGGGCCCGATCTCATGAGGCTCCTGGACGCGGCGGCGACGGAATGCCACCGGGCCCGATTGCTGCGGACGAATACCCCCACCCGCATCGGATACCTGTGCGATTGCCCGGCCCGCGAATAGGTCCGATTAGCGGGCGCGGACGCCCGCCGGTCGGCACCGGTCAGCCGTTGGCCTTCTCGTACGCCTCGCGCACCGTGGCGGGCACCCGCCCGCGGTCGTTGACCTCGTAACCGTTCGCCTTGGCCCAGGCGCGGACTTCCGCGGTGTTCTTGTTGTCGCTCGCGGCCCGACCCTTCCCACGGCCCGTGGACGCGCGGCCACCGGTGCGCCGGCCGTTCTTGGCGTACGGCTCCAGCAGCGAGCGGAGCTTGTCCGCATTGGCGGTGGTGAGGTCGATCTCGTAGGTCTTGCCGTCCAGCGCGAACGTGACGGTCTCGTCCGCCTCGCCGCCGTCGATGTCATCGACAAGAAGGACCTGAACCTTCTGTGCCACCGGATTTCCTTTCATCGAAAATGCGTTACGCGGAAAGGAAACCGCTTTTCTCTGAAAAACTCAAACCCTTGGGAGAGGTTCAAGACCCGAAGAACGCGGGAAACGTGCGCGATTCGGACATAGGGATCGCGCCGCTGATGGCACGAGATGCTCCGAGGGGTCCCCCGGAGGGGGGATCACAGCTGGAGAAGCATGCGGCTGTTGCCGAGGGTGTTCGGCTTCACGCGTTCGAGTCCGAGGAACTCGGCGACGCCCTCGTCATAGGAACGGAGCAGCTCGGTGTAGACATCTCCGTCGACCGGTGTCTCACCGATCTCCACGAAGCCGTGCTTGCCGAAGAAGTCGACTTCGAAGGTGAGGCAGAAAACCCGGCGCACCCCGAGCCAGCGCGCCGTGTGCAGCAGCTTGTCCAGCACCAGGTGCCCGATGCCGGACCCCTTGTCGACCGGATCGACGGCGAGAGTACGGACTTCCGCGAGGTCTTCCCACATGACATGGAGGGCGCCGCAGCCGACCACGGTGCCGTCCGTGTCCCGTTCCGCCACCCAGAACTCCTGGATGTCTTCGTAAAGAGTGACAGTCGCTTTGTCGAGCAGGATGCCGTCGTGCACGTACGGGTCGAGGAGCCGGCGGACCGCGGGCACATCCCCGGTCCTGGCCCGGCGGACGCTGATGGCATTCACTGCGGGATTCGACATGGGCCGACGCTATCGCCCCCGGGGTTCGCCCTCGTCGGCACCCTCGCCGGTGCCCTCTTCCGGGTCTTGGGCGCGAACGTCGCCCGCGGCGGCTTCCGAACCGACTTCGGCGGTGGCTTCCGTACGGCCTTCCGTGCCGCCTTCACCCTTCTCCGGAGCGCCTTCCGCGCCGACTTCCGGGCGGACTTCCCGGGCGGTGCCCGTGGTGGGCTCGGGGGCGAGTTCCGGGGCGGGTTCCGGGACCGTATCGGCCTGGACCATACGGACGGCGGCCTGAAGCGCCTCCCGCTGCTCCGGCGACATCATCCCGAAGAAGGCGACGAGGGCGGCGGCGGGGTTGTCGCTCTGCGCCCACGCGTCGTTCATCAGTGCGGCGGAGTAGGCGGCGCGGGTGGAGACCGACGTATATCGATAGGCGCGTCCTTCGACTTCCCTGCGAACCCAGCCCTTCTGATGGAGATTGTCCATGACCGTCATGACGGTCGTGTAGGCGATGGAACGGTCCTGTTGAAGGTCCTCCAGCACTTCCCGGACGGTAACCGGCCGGTTCCATTGCCAGACGCGCGTCATCACGGCGTCTTCCAGCTCTCCCAATTGGCGGGGCACATACCCCACCATAGTGGGAGATCTCCGAAAATCATGGATTACTCCACACATTCGGAGATTGACGAACAAAAAGGACGCACGGTCGCGGCGGAAGCCGTCCGTGCGTCCTGTGGGTCACCCGAGCCGGGCACGGACGGGTGGGTGGGCGTCCGGCCCGGAACGGCGACGGCGGCGGCGCGGGCCGCGGGGCCCGCAGGGTCCGCGCCGGGCCCGTCGCCGTCAGTCGCTGTCGGCCGCCGTCGCGGTCGAGGTCCCGCCGGAGGCCGCGGCGGCGGCCGGGGACTGCGGGCCCCCTTCGACGCGCGCGAGGGCCGCGTCCACGTACGCGTCCTCCTTGGTCTTGTTCGGGCCGCCCTGACTCTTGACGATCGTCACGATCAGGATGGTGAAGAACGTGGCCATGACCACGGGAGGCACCAGCGCCGAGATGTAGTCCATGGGCTCAGGGTAGCCAAGGGCCCGCGGGCGGCCCCCGGCGGGCACGGCTTGCCGACGGCCGGGGGTGCGGGCGGGGGGTCAGGCCGTGGCCAGCCGCTCCGGCGGGGGTACCGGGCGGCGGCGCGGCGGGAAGACCTCGGACGGCTTGGGCACCGGCCGCTCCCCGGGCCGCGCCGGGGCCGGTTCGGCGGGCCTGGGCGCCGGCCTCGGCTTGGGCTCGGGCTTCTCCTCGGGCGCCTCGCCGTCGTCGGCCGCGGCCCGCCCGCCGGGCAGCGCGAGCAGCCGGGTCCTGGGCGCGGGCGTGGTCACCCGGCGACCGGCGAGCCGGGCCCGTACGGAGCGTTCGGCCAGCACCTGGCAGCGCGCCAGTACGGCTTCGGCGACGGGCAGCCCGCGCAGCCCCCGGAGGGCGGCGAGGTCCTCGGGCCGCGGGTCGTACCCGGCCGCCAGCGCGTCCTGGAGGAGTTCCAGATAGCCCGCCACCGCGCCGGGCAGCGCGGCACGGTAGCGCCCGAGGTCGGCGAGGAGGAACGCGCGCAGCCTGCCCGCCTCCCGCGCCGCCTCGTCCACGGAGTCCGCGAGCCGGAAGCAGTCCTGGACGTCCTCGTCGGCGAGTGGGGCGGGATGCAGGGCGACGGCGAGAGCGCGTCGGAGGACCCGTAGTTCGTCCGCGCTGAAGGCCATACCGCCGCGAGATCCGTAAGGCGTGGGCATGTCCTGACGATACGGTCGCTTTTAGACAATATCGGGCTATTCCCGATTCTCGGGCGCGTCCCGGCGGAGGCTCGATCCGGCCCCCGATCCGGGTCCTGATGCGGGTCCTGACGCGGGTCCTGACGCGGGCCCCGACCCGGGTCCCGACCCGCCCCGGTCAGGATGTCGGCGGGCCGCCCGGCGCCTTCACAGTCGGGTGATGTTCCGTTCGTAGACGAGGCGGAGGCCGATCAGGGTGAGCCACGGCTCGTGCTCGTCGATCTCCGACGACTCGCCCAGGACCATCGGCGCCAGACCGCCCGTGGCGATCACCGTCACCTCGTCCGGGTCCTGCGGGGCCAGTTCGCGCTTCATCCGGTGGACGACCCCGTCGACCTGGCCCGCGAAGCCGTACACGATGCCCGACTGCATGGCCTCGACCGTGTTCTTGCCGATCACGCTGCGCGGCCGGGCCAGCTCGATCTTGCGGAGCTGGGCGCCCTTGACGCCGAGCGCGTCGACGGAGATCTCGATCCCGGGGGCGATGACACCGCCCACGTACTCCCCGCGCGCGCTGACCGCGTCGAACGTCGTCGCCGTACCGAAGTCGACGACGATCGCCGGGCCGCCGTACAACTCGACCGCGGCGACGGAGTTGATCACGCGGTCCGCGCCGACCTCCTTGGGGTGGTCGGTCAGGATCGGCACCCCGGTCTTGACGCCGGGCTCGACGAGGATCGCCGGTACGTCGCCGTAGTAGCGGCGGGTCACCTCGCGCAGCTCGTGCAGGACCGCCGGGACCGTGGAGCAGATGCAGATGCCCTCGATGCCGTCGCCCAGCTCCATCCCGAGCAGCGGATGCATCCCCATCAGGCCCTGGAGGAGCACGGCGAGTTCGTCGGCGGTGCGGCTGGCGTCGGTCGAGATCCGCCAGTGCTCCACGATCTCCTCGCCGTCGAAGAGACCGAGGACCATATGGGTGTTGCCGACGTCGATGGTGAGCAGCATCAGACGTCAGCCCCCGCGGCGCCGGAACCGTCGTCGGCACGGCCGGCCGGGACGTCGGCACCGGCCGCCGGCTCCCGCAGGTCGAGCCCGATGTCGAGGATGCGCGACGAGTGGGTGAGCGCGCCGACCGCGAGGAAGTCGACGCCGGTGTCCGCGTACGCCCGCGCGTTCTCCAGGGTCAGCCGGCCGGACGATTCGAGGACCGCGCGGCCCGCGACCAGGGCGACCGCTTCCGCGGTGGCCTCCGGGGTGAAGTTGTCGAGCAGGATCAGATCGGCGCCCGCGTCGAGCACCTCCCGCACCTGGTCGAGCGTGTCGGCCTCGACCTCCACCGGCACCCCGGGGAAGACGTCGCGGACGGCCTTGAACGCCTCGGCGACACCGCCGGCGGCGACCACGTGGTTGTCCTTGACGAGGGCCGCGTCGGAGAGGGACATCCGGTGGTTGACCCCGCCGCCGCAGCGGACCGCGTACTTCTCCAGGGCGCGCAGCCCCGGGGTGGTTTTGCGGGTGTCGCGGACCTTCGCCCCGGTGCCCTCCAGCGCGTCCGCCCAGGCGCGGGTGGCCGTCGCGATGCCGGAGAGGCGGCACAGGATGTTCAGCGCGCTCCGCTCGCCGGTGAGCAGGTCGCGCGTGCCGGCGGTGACGGAGAGCAGCTTCTGGCCCGCCTCGACCCGGTCGCCGTCCGCGACGTGCCGCTCGACTTCGAACTCGTCGGTGGCGACGATGGAGAGGACGGCCTCGGCGATCTGGATGCCCGCGACCGTACCGGCCTCGCGGGCGGTGAAGTCGCCGGTGGCGACGGCGTCGGCGGGGACGGTCGCCACGCTCGTCACGTCCACGCCGCCGTCGAGGTCCTCACTCAGCGCGAGATGGGCGATGTCCTCGACCTGGACCGGGTCGAGACCGGACTCGGCGAGCAGGACGGCGAGGGCGGGGTCGAGTCCGCATTCGTACAGCTCGTCGTCGGCCGCGTTCGCGCCGTGGCCGCAGCCGCAGGCGTCCCCGCAGCCGCCGGCGGAGGGGTCGGAGCCGATCTGGATCAGGGGTACGTCCACGGGGACCGGACGTTCTTCGGGCGTGCTCACGACTGGTGCTCCCTGGAGGATGTCGGGGGGAAAGCGGTGCTGTCGGTCCGGTGCGCGACCACACTCCGGCCGGGGTCGAGGCGGATCACCAGATGGCGGCGCCACTCCCGGTCGTCGCGGTCGGGCCGGTCCTCGCGCCAGTGGCAGCCGCGGGTCTCGTCGCGCCGTAGGGCGGCGGCCGTCAGGACCCGGGCGACACAGAGGAGGTTGGTGGTCTCCCAGGCGTCCACACCGGGGACGGCGGGCTTGGGGGCGGTGTCCGTTCCCGTCGCGGGGGCCGTTTCCGTCGCGGGGGCCGTTTCCGTCGCGGGGGCCGTTCCCGAGGTCGGGGCCGTTTCCGAGGTCGGGGCCGTTTCCGGGATCGCGTCGGCCTCGGCGCGGATCGCGTCGAGTGCGCGGGCCGCCTCGCGGAGGCTGTCGGCGGAGCGCAGGACCCCCGCGCCGACGGACATGATCCGCTGGATCCGGACGCGGGCGCCCGGGTCGGTCAGCGGGAGCACCGTCGCGGCGGCCGGGGTGACCGGCGCACCGGCGGCCAGCGGCTCCCGGGCCGCGTCGGCCGCGATGTCCGCGGCGATCCGCTCGGCGAAGACGAGCCCTTCGAGGAGGGAGTTGGAGGCGAGGCGGTTCGCGCCGTGGACCCCCGTACAGGCGACTTCCCCGCAGGCGTACAGGCCCGGGACGGTCGTCCGGCCGTACGGGTCGGTGCGGACGCCGCCGGACGCGTAGTGCGCGGCGGGGGCGACGGGGATCGGCTCGGTGACGGGGTCGAAGCCGTTCGCCCGGCAGGCCGCGAGGATCGTCGGGAACCGGTGCGCCCACATCTCGGCGCCGAAGTGCCGGGCGTCGAGATACATGTGGTCGGCGTCGTGCTCGCGCATCCGCCGCATGATCGCCTTGGCGACGATGTCGCGCGGGGCGAGTTCGGCCAGCTCGTGCTCGCCGAGCATGAAGCGGGTGCCGGACGCGTCGACGAGATGGGCGCCCTCGCCCCGTACCGCCTCGGAGACGAGGGGCTGCTGGCCCTCCGCGTCGGTACCGAGGAAGAGGACCGTGGGGTGGAACTGGACGAACTCCAGGTCGGAGACCTCGGCCCCGGCGCGCAGCGCGAGGGCGACGCCGTCGCCGGTGGAGACGGCGGGGTTGGTGGTCGCGGCGAAGATCTGGCCCATGCCGCCGGTGGCGAGGACGACCGCCGGGGCGTGGACGGCGCCGACGCCGTCGTGCTGGCCCTCGCCCATGACATGGAGGCTGACGCCCGCCGTACGGCCGTCGGCGTCGGTGAGCAGATCGAGGACCAGGGCGTTCTCGATGGTCCGCAGTCCGGCGGAGCGCACCGCGTCGACCAGCGCGCGGGAGATCTCGGCGCCGGTGGCGTCGCCGCCGGCGTGGGCGATCCGGCGGCGGTGGTGGCCGCCCTCGCGGGTCAGCTCGATCTCACCGGTGTCGGGCGAGGTGTCGAAGTGGGCGCCGGTGGCGATCAGACGGTGTACGGCTCCGGGGCCCTCGGTGACGAGCAGACGTACCGCTTCCTCGTCACAGAGCCCGGCGCCCGCGACGAGGGTGTCGGCCAGATGCTGCTCGGGGGTGTCGCCGTCGCCGAGGGCGGCGGCTATGCCGCCCTGGGCCCAGCGGGTGGAGCCGTCGTCGAGGCGGGCCTTGGTGACGACGACCGTGGCCAGTCCGGCCGCCGCGCAGCGCAGGGCGGCGGTGAGTC
Organism: Streptomyces sp. NPDC059248; assembly: GCF_042753905.1. Taxonomy (NCBI): domain Bacteria; kingdom Bacillati; phylum Actinomycetota; class Actinomycetes; order Kitasatosporales; family Streptomycetaceae; genus Streptomyces; species Streptomyces sp. NPDC059248. The sequence goes on from NZ_JBHYZV010000067.1 coordinate 10,395, forward strand.
CTGCGACACCGGAGCCGACGACGACGACGTCGGCGGCGACGGACCAGCCGGGCGGCGGCGCGTCGAGCCGTATCGCGGTCCGGGGACCGGTCGCGGGCCCGGGGCCGTGACCGGGGTCGGGTCCGTGACCGGGCCCGGGTCCGTGACCGGGGTCGGTGGGGCCCGGGTCGGCCGGGTCGGTGCCGGGGGGCCGGGGCCGGGCGTGGGCGGTCACGGCGTCGCTCCGAAACTCAGCGGGACGTTGTCGATCAGCCGGGTCGCCCCGACCTTCGCGGCGACGGCGAGGATCGCGTCGCCCCGGTGGTCGTCGGGGACCTCCGTGAAGTCGGCGGGGTCGACGAGGGCCAGATAGTCGAGGACCAGCGGCGGGATGGCGCGGGCCGCGTCGTCGAGGACGGTACGGGCCGCGGACCGTACCGCGTCGGCGCCTCCCGGGACCGCGTGGGCCACGGCGGCGGCGTCGGCGGCGGCCCGTGCCTCACCCATCCGGGAGAGCGCCTCGGCGCGGGCGGCGCTGTTCGTGGTGGCCTCGGCCCTGGCGTAGAGGGCCTGCTGTGCTGCGAGCCGCTCGCGGGCCGCGAACAGGGCGCCGGAGAGGGCGAGCGCCGTGCGCCGTTCGGTCCGGGAGAGATAGCGGTTGCGGCTGGAGAGCGCGAGGCCGTCGTCCTCCCGGACCGTATCCACCCCGGCGATCTCGACGGGCAGGTCGAGATCGCGGACCATCCGGCGGATCAGTGCCAGTTGCTGGGCGTCCTTCTGGCCGAAGAACGCCACGTCGGGGCGGGTGAGATGGAGGAGTTTGGCGACGACGGTCAGCATGCCGTCGAAGTGGCCGGGGCGGCTGGCGCCTTCGAGGCGCTCCCCCATCGGGCCCGCGGCGATCCGGACCTGCGGTTGGCCGCCGGGGTACATCTCGGCGGCGGACGGGGCGAAGACGGCGGCGGCGCCCGCGGCCGCCGCGATCGCGAGGTCCGCGCCGAGCGTACGGGGGTAGCGGTCGAGGTCCTCGCCCGCGCCGAACTGGAGCGGGTTGACGAAGACGGTGACGACGACCCGGCCGTCCGGTCCGACGGTTGACGCGGCGGTACGGACCAGGGTGGCGTGGCCGTCGTGGAGCGCGCCCATCGTCATCACGACGGCGGTACGGCCCCGGGGGCGGGCACCGGTCCCGGTGTCGAGATAGGCGTCGAGGTCGGCCTTCGTACGGAGCAGTACGAGCCCCTCGGGCACGGCGGGCGCCTCGGTATCGGCCTCGGTAGAGGGCGGGGACTGCGGACGGCCGGTGGTCATCACTGGTCGTCCCCCTCGCCGGGTCGTCCGTTCAGCCCGTTGCCGTTGCCGTTGCCTTGACCGTCGCCGTTGCCTTTGGTGCCGCGGGCGGTGTCACGGCCATCGGCGAGGACGCCGAGCAGGTCCTCGGCCAGTTCGGGCTTGAGCAGACCGTGGGCCAGGGCCCGGTCGGCGGTGGTGCGGGCCATGGCGAGATATCCGGCGACGGTCCCCGGGGCGTGCTTGCGCAACTCGGCGACATGGGCCGCGACCGTACCGGCGTCGCCGCGGGCGACCGGGCCGGTGAGGGCGGCGTCGCCCGAGCGGAGGGCGTTGTCGAGGGCGGCGCCGAGGAGGGGGCCGAGCATCCGGTCGGGGGCGGCGACGCCCGCGGCCCGGAGCAGCTCCATCGACTGGGCGACCAGGGTCACCAGGTGATTGGCGCCGAGGGCCAGCGCCGCGTGATAGAGCGGACGGGCCTGCTCAGCGATCCACTCCGGCTCGCCGCCCATCTCGATGACGAGCGCCTCCGCGGCCAGCCTCAGCTCGTCGGGCGCGGTCACCCCGAAGGAGCAGCCGGCGAGCCGCTGGACGTCGACCCCCGTACCGGTGAAGGTCATCGCGGGATGGAGGGCGAGCGGCAGCGCGCCGGCGCGGGTCGCCGGGTCGAGCACCGCCGTGCCGTACCGGCCCGAGGTGTGGACGAGCAGCTGTCCCGGTCGTACGGCGCCGGTGCCGACGAGGCCGTCGACCAAGCCGGGCAGGGTGTCGTCGGGGACGGTGAGCAGGACCAGCTCGGCGCGGGCGAGGACCTCGGCGGGCGGGACCAGGGGCACGTCGGGCAGCAGGTCGGCGGCCCGGCGGCGGGAGGCGTCGGAGACCCCGGAGACGGCGACGGGGCGGTGTCCGGCCAGCCGGAGCGCGGCGGCCAGCGCCGGTCCGACGCGTCCGGCGCCGACGACGCCGACGGTCAGCCGGGCGGGGCGGTCCCGGGGGTCGGACGGTTCGTGCTGGGGTGCTGATGCGTTCACGCGGTGGGGCCTTCCGTTCCAGTCCGCGGTGGGTACCGGACGATGTTCCGTCATGCTACGCCAGCGCCGTGGACGCCCCTCCGGTTGTCCACAGGCGAGTTATCCACAGGCGTGGACGGGGGTGGCGGGCCGGGGAATCATCGTGGGTGATCGCGGAGGACCGGGCGTCGGGAGCGGGAAACCCGGGTGCGCGCGAGCACCCGCTGGGGCACGCTCGCACGGAATTCCCGTGGCCGCGGGCGCGAACAACATCAACGACACCGACGACACGGACGGGGGCGGAGCGATGACCGACGAGGGCACCACCGGGGAAGTGACGGCCGAGGAGGAGCTGAGGCGGCGCAGGCGGGCGGCCTGGCAGGCGTCGGACCGCGTGCTGTGGCGGCAGTCGACGGACCGGCCGATGGCGGAGCTGCTGACGGAGCTGACGGCCGGCGCGGCGGGGGCGTACGACCTCACCGGCCCCCCGGACTGGTACGGGGACGGGGTCGTCGGGGAGCTGGAGCGGCGGGTGGCCGGGCTGCTCGGGTTCCCGGCGGCGGTGTTCTTCCCGACGGGGACGATGGCGCAGCAGGTCGCGCTCCGCTGCTGGGCGGGCCGGACGGGGAACGGCACGGTGGCCCTGCACCCGCTGGCTCATCCGGAGATGCATGAGCGGGGCGCGTTCGGCGCGGTCAGCGGATTGCGGACGGTCCATCCGACGCGGGAGAACCGGCTGCCGACGGCCGACGAGGTCCGGGGCTTCGACGAGCCGTTCGGGGCGCTGATGCTGGAGCTGCCGCTGCGGGACGCGGGCTTCGTGCTGCCGTCCTGGGAGGAGCTGGTCGCGGTCGTGGAGGCGGCGCGGGAGCGGGACGCCGTGGTCCATTTCGACGGCGCCCGGCTCTGGGAGTGCGTATCGCACTTCGACCGGCCGCTGTACGAGATCGCGGGCCTCGCCGACAGTGTCTACGTCTCCTTCTACAAGTCGCTGAAGGGTCTGGCCGGGGCGGCGCTGGTGGGCCCTGAGGACGTGATGGCGGAGGCCCGCGCCTGGCGCCATCGGTACGGGGGCACGATGTTCCACCAGTTCCCGACGGCGCTGTCGGCGCTGGTGGGCCTGGAGCGGGAGCTGCCGCGGCTGCCGGACTATGTGGCGCGGGCGAAGACGGTCGCCGCCGCGCTGGCGGACGGCTTCCGGGAATCGGCCGCGCCGTGGTTCCGGATCCACCCGGAGATACCGAGCACGCACCAGTTCCTGGTGTGGCTGCCGTATCCGTCGGAGGTGCTGGCCGCGGCGTCCCTCTCCCAGGCCGAGGAGACGGGGACGACGCTGTTCCGGTGGTGGTCCGAGGAGTCCCTGGTGCCGGGGGTGTCGTCGACCGAGGTGACGGTCGCGTCGGAGGCGCTGGAGTGGTCGCCGGAGGAGATGAGGAAGGCGGTGGCGGAGTTCATGCGCCGAGTCGCCGATGAGGCGGTGCGGGCCGACGCCGGCGCAGCAGCCGGGTGAGCCGGGTGAGAAGGCCGGGGGCCCGGTCGGCGCGGCGGACGAGCACGGCCTGGGAGGTCAGCTCGCGGGCGGCCCGCCAGTCGTAGGTGCCGGGCGGGGGCGGGATCGGGGCGCCGTGCCGGGAGGCCCGATAGCTGTCGAGTGTGTGCTGGTGAAGGGCGTTCATGGCGTTCACGCTGCGCTCGCCCCGGGACGGCCGTCACGTCGATTGACGCCGCTGGTCAACCGGCGGCCGGTCGATTGACGGGCGGCGTCAATCGACGTCCCGCCCCGCCCGGGCGGGGCGCAGAATGAGGGGGTGAACGTCACCATCGACATCACCGGGCTGCCCCGGGAGCGCGTCGCCTTCGAGCTGTCGCCCCTCGCGGAACTGGGGCTCGCCCTGCACGCCCTGTCGGAGCCCGGCCACCATCCGGCGCTCCACGGCTGGGTGACGGCGACCTCCGCCGGCCTGCCGCCCGATCTGGCGGACCGGCTACACGAGGCGGAGTTCCTGTGGCGGGCCACGCACTCCGATGTACTGGCTCCGTTCGCCGGCCTGCCGGCGGGTCCGGGTCGGCCGGGGGCCACCCTCGCCGAGGAGCTGGACCTGATGGACCGGCTGAGCGACGAGCAGTTCGCGGACGCGGCCCTCGACTTCGCCTGCGGCAGCCCCGACCGGACAGGCGACGTCCTGGGAAACGCGGCGGACCGGGACCGGGTCCTGTCCCTGGCGGTCGGGCGCGGCCCCCGGGTACTGGCCTCCACCCGTCGCCTCCTGGAGGACCCGCCCTCGGTCCGGGCCTGGCTGCGCCGACTGCTGGAGGACTGCGAGGAGGCGTTCTTCGCCGACGCCTGGCGCCGGGTCGCCCCCCAGCTCGCGGCCGACGCCCGGCACAAGACGGAGATCCTCCGCCACAAGGGCCTCGCCGAGGCGGTTCGCGCGGTGTCCCCGGCGGTCTCCGTCGACGGCGACCTGACCCGGATCACCGTCGACAAGCTCGCCTCCGGCCGGACGACGGCGGTCGACCCGGCGGTGGGCCCCGGAATGACGTTCATCCCGTCCAGCTTCGGCCGCCCCCATCTGCTGGTCCTCAGCGCCCCCGGCTGGCGCCCGGTGATCTACTACCCCATCGGAGCCCCCCACCTCACCGGCCCCGGCTCCATCGACCTCCTGAAGCTCCGCATGGACGCCCTGGCCCACCCCATGCGCATCCAGCTCTGCCGCCACCTGGCCCGCTCCTCCCACACCACGACCGAACTTGCGGAGGCCCACGGCATCACCGCCCCCGAGGTCTCCCGCCATGTCGCGGTCCTGAAGAAGGCGGGCCTGGTCACGACCCGCCGCCGAGGCCGCTACGTCCTCCACCAGTTGGACGTCGGCACGGTAGCCCGCCTGGGCAGCGACTTCCTGGAGGCCGTCCTCCGCTGACACCCGCAGGCGGGTTGCGCCCGGTAGCGTCTACGGGCCGACGCGATCCCCATCGCAAGCCGGGCCACCTCGTTCCTTGACCACCGAAGAACGCGCAGGCCAGGAAGTGTCGTCCCCGCGCCTGCGGGGGTGGTCCGTTCCTCCGCCGGGCCGGCCTACCCGACGCCGAGTCGTCCCCGCGCCTGCAGGGGTGGTCCCTTCTTGAAGGTGACCTGCGCGGCGGCCCGTTCGTCGTCCCCGCGCCTGCGGGGGTGGTCCGGCGATCCAAGTCCTGAAGGGCGAAGGCCTGGTGTCGTCCCCGCGCCTGCGGGGAACCCCATGCCTCCTTCGGTGGCCCGGTGACACCGATGCGCACCGGACGTCCCCGTCGCGGCACAGGGCCCCGGGCTCAGCGTCCGGGGCCCGGGGTGCCGCCTGCGCGGACGAGGCCGGATTCGTAGGCGAGGACGACGACCTGGACGCGGTCGCGGAGGCCGAGCTTGGTCAGGATGCGGCCCACGTGGGTCTTCACCGTGGCCTCGGAGAGGACCAGGCGGGCGGCGATCTCGCCGTTGGAGAGGCCCTGGGCTACCAGGAGCATGACCTCGCGCTCCCGGTCCGTGAGGCGGTCCAGGTCCTTGTTGGCGGGTTCGGCGCCGTGGCTCGGGAGCATGGGGGAGAAACGGTCCAGCAGGCGCCGGGTGGTCGACGGGGCGACCACCGCGTCGCCGCTGTGGACGGAGCGGATCGCGGCCAGCAGCTCACCCGGCGGTACGTCCTTGAGCATGAAGCCGCTCGCCCCGGCCTTCAGGCCGGAGAAGGCGTACTCGTCGAGGTCGAACGTGGTGAGGATCAGCACCTTCGGCGGGTTCGGCTGGGCGCAGATGCGCCGGGTGGCCTCCACTCCGTCCAGGCGCGGCATCCGGACGTCCATCAGCACCACGTCCACCGCCGTGGCGCGGAGGATGTCGATGGCCTCAGCCCCGTCGCCCGCCTCCGCGACGACCTCCATATCGGGCTGGGCGGCGAGCACCATGCGGAATCCCGTCCGGAGCAGTACCTGGTCGTCGACGAGCATCACCCGGATGGACATGTCAGCAAGGTCCTCTATTTGTTGTGATGGGAGTTCATGCACGTACGGACGACCGGTCACGCCGTCTTCAGCGGCAGCAGCGCGCTGATCCGGAAGCCACCGCCGGGACGCGGGCCCGCGTCCAGTGTGCCGCCGACCATACCGACCCGCTCCCGCATGCCGATGAGCCCGTGGCCCTGCCCGTCCGCGCCGCCGTCCTCGTACAGCTCGTGCGCGGCGCCCCGGCCGTCGTCCTCGACGAGGAGTCCGAGTCCGTCGTCGAAGTAGACCAGCCGCACACTGGCCCCCACCTCGGGCCCGCCGTGCTTGCGGGTGTTGGTGAGCGCTTCCTGGACGATGCGGTACGCGGTCAGCTCCACACCGCTCGGCAGCGGGCGCGGGGTCCCCTCGATCTTGAAGTCGACGGTCAGGCCGGACCTGCGGACCTGTTCCACCAGGTCCTCGATCTGCTGGACGTCGGGCTGCGGCACGTACTCGCCGCTCTCCGGGTCGTCCCCGGTGCGCAGCACTCCGAGCAGTCGCCGCATCTCGGCCAGCGCCTGCCGGCCGGTCGTGGAGATCGTCTCCAGTGCCTGCTTGGCCTGGTCGGGGGCGGCGTCGAGTACGTAGGCCGCGCCGTCGGCCTGGACGACCATCACGGAGACGTTGTGCGCCACCACATCGTGCAGCTCACGGGCGATCCTGGCCCGCTCGGCGGCGACCGCGACCTTCGACTGGGCCGCGCGCTCGTTCTCCAGCCGCCTGGCCCGCTCCTCCAGCTGCGCGAAGTAGGCGCGCCGGGTCCTGATGGAGTCGCCGAGGACCCAGGCGAGGGCGAACGGCACGGTCAGGATGATCGTTATGAAGATCTGGCCGAGGGCCGTGGTGTTCGGTTGCGGCCAGCGGATCATCGACAGGGTGGCCGCGCTGAGCCCGCCGATCAGGGCGAACCTCGACCACCACGGGGTGGACTGCGCCGCGACCGTATAGATGATCACCAGCATGGCGAAGTTGCCCGGGCCCTGTTGGACATCGGTGGCGAGCTGGACGACGCCCAGCAGGGCGGCGAGGATCAGCATCTTCTCGGGCGCCTTGCGGCGCAGCGCGACGACGAGACTCAGGCCCAGCGCGATGGGGACAGCGGTCCACGACCCCTGGCCGGGGTCGGCCGGATCGATCCACACCAAAGCTGACATCCCCAGGAGGACGACCGCCCAGAGGCAGTCGACACCCGTGGGGTGCCTGCGGACGAAGTCATAGAGACGCTGCACGTAACCCAGCGTAGGGAAGACCGACAGGTGTAGGGGTCAACCGCCAGGGCGATCCCGGCAGCGGAGGCATACTCCGCAAGGTGGAGACTGGTGGTCGTGGCGGACGAGGAGACGATCGGTGTGACGGCGGGGACTCCGGACTACTCCCCTGGTCAGACGGGTGATGAGGGGCGCGAGGAAGGGGATGAGAAGTGCCCCGGCGACGCACCCGGCGGGGATGAGGCGACCGGCTGGCGCGAGGCCACGGAGCGCGCCCTGTACGGATCCGGCGGCTTCTATCTGCGGCCCGAGGGCCCGGCGGGACATTTCCGTACGTCTGTCCACGCCTCACCTCTTTTCGCCGCCGCCGTCGCCCGGCTACTGGTCGCGACGGCCGACGGGCTCGGCCTCGGTTCCGGTTCCGGTTCCGGTGTGCCCGCCTTCGTCGATCTGGGCGCGGGCCGCGGTGAGCTGGTCACGGGCGTGCTCGCGGCCCTCCCCGAGGGTTTCGCGGTACGGGCCTACGCCGTCGAGCGCGCGCCCCGCCCCGCCGGGCTCGATCCCCGGATCGCCTGGGTGGCGACCCCGCCCGCGGGTGTCAGCGGGCTCCTGTTCGCGAACGAGTGGCTGGACAACGTGCCCGTTGACGTCGCCGAGACCGACGCCGGGGGCGTACCGCGTCTGGTTCTCGTCGAACCCGACGGCACCGAACGCCTCGGGCCGCCCGTGACCGGCCGGGACGCCGAGTGGCTCGACCGCTGGTGGCCCCTGTCGGAGCCCGGGACCCGGGCCGAGATCGGCCGGCCCCGCGACGAGGCGTGGGCGGCGGCCGTCGCGGGGCTGCGGGCCGGGCTCGCGGTCGCCGTCGACTACGGGCACACCTCCGGGTCCCGGCCCCCGTACGGCACCCTCACCGGGTTCCGCGGCGGGCGCGAGGTGCCACCGGTCCCCGACGGCGGGCGGGATCTGACCTCCCATGTCGCCATGGACGCCTGCCGGGACGCCTGCGCGCTGCCGGGCGCGACGCTCACCACCCAGCGGGAGGCCCTCACCGGGCTGGGGGTCGCGGCCGGCCGGCCGCCCCTGGCGCTGGCCTCGTCCGACCCGGCGGCCTATCTGCGGGCGCTGTCGGCGGCCGGGGAGGCGGCAGAACTGCTCGCCCGCGGCGGTCTGGGCGACTTCCTCTGGCTGCGGCAGCCCGTGACGGCGGGCGCGTGACAACGGGCGGACCGGAAGCCGGACCGGACGGGACGGGAAGCTCCGGGGACCCACCGGTGGCCGACCGGGTCCGGGGGATACTGAGCCCATGACGGAGACCACGTTCAGCCTCGGCGGGGCCGCGGACAGTACCGACATGGTGCTCAACATCGGACCCCAGCACCCGTCGACCCACGGCGTGCTCCGGCTCCGCCTGGTGCTGGACGGGGAGATCATCCGGCAGGCCGAGCCCGTCGTCGGCTATATGCACCGGGGCGCGGAGAAGCTCTTCGAGGCCCGGGACTACCGGCAGATCATCATGCTCGCCAACCGTCACGACTGGCTCTCCGCGTTCTCCAACGAGCTGGGCGTGGTGATGGCCGTCGAGCGGATGCTCGGCATGGAGGTACCGGAGCGCGCGGTCTGGATCCGGACCCTGCTCGCCGAGTTGAACCGGGTGCTGAACCATCTGATGTTCCTCGGCTCCTATCCGCTGGAGCTGGGCGGGATCACCCCGATTTTCCACGCCTTCCGGGAGCGCGAGGAGTTGCAGGCCGTCATGGAGGAGGTCTCCGGCGGCCGGATGCACTACATGTTCAACCGGGTCGGCGGGCTGAAGGAGGACCTCCCCGCGGGCTGGCTCGGCCGGGTCCGGCAGGCGGTGGCGGGGGCGCGGTCGCGGATGGACGTCTACGACCGGCTGGTCCTCGGCAACGAGATCTTCCGGGGCCGGACCCGCGACATCGGCGTCCTGAGCCCGGAGGCGGTCCACGCGTACGGGGTCAGCGGGCCCATCGCCCGCGCATCCGGCGTCGACTTCGATCTGCGGCGGGACGAGCCGTATCTGGCGTACGGGGAGTTGGGCGACGTCCTGAAGGTGGTGACCCGGCCCGAGGGCGACTGCCTGGCCCGCTTCGAGGTGCTGCTGGAGCAGACCCACAACTCCCTCGACCTCGCCGACGCCTGCCTCGACCGGCTGGCGGACCTGCCGCGGGGGCCGGTCAACCAGCGGCTGCCGAAGGTGCTGAAGGCGCCCGAGGGCCATACGTACGCCTGGACGGAGAACCCGCTCGGGATCAACGGGTACTACCTGGTATCGAAGGGCGAGAAGACGCCCTACCGGCTCAAGCTGCGCTCGGCGTCGTACAACAACATCCAGGCCCTGGCCGTGCTGCTGCCGAACACGCTCGTCGCGGACATGGTGGCGATCCTGGGGTCGCTGTTCTTCGTCGTCGGCGACATCGACAAATAGCGACGGGCCGCGCCCGGGAAACGGCACCGCCCGGCTCCGGGAGGAGCCGGGCGGCGTACCGCCGATACGGCCCGGGGGTTACGAGCTGAGCGCGTCGCGCAGGCCGGACATGTCGAGCTTCTCGGTCTCGTCGTGGGCGGTCAGATCGATGACCTCGCCCGCGACCGGGGCCGGGGCGAGGGTCGGGGCCTGGGCCGGGGCCGCGACCGGGGCGCCGGTGCGCTGCTCGTGCTCGGCGAGTGCCTCCTCGCCGACGACGTCCGCGAGATCCTCGGCGTGCGCCGCCGCGATCGCCCGGTCCTCGGGCGAACCGTCGCGCTCCCCGGCGTCCGGGGGACGGTGCCCCGGGGCGGCGGTGCCGAAGAAGTCGAAGCCGCCCTCGGGGCGCCGTACCGGGGTGCCCGGTGTACGGCGCGGGCCGTACGGGACGATCGCGGCGGGCGCCAGGGCGGCCGGTCCCGTGCCGACCGGTCCCGTGCCGATGGCCCGTACGGTCGGCCCGGCGGGGGCGGGGGGCAGGGCCCTCGGCCCGGCGTCGGCGGCCGGGGAGTCCGTCGTGACGGGGGGCTCGGCGGCTCCGGCTCCGGCCGCGGCCTTGCCGCCGCCCGGTCCACCGTCGTTCCCGCCGCCCGGTCCACCGCCGCCGTCCGGCTTATCGGTCTTCTTTTTTGCCTTGCCGGGGCTCTTGCCGTCCGTCGTCCCCGAGGTCTGCAAGGTGCGCTCGGTCTCCGCCGCGTCCCGGACGAGCGCGTCCAGCGCCTTGGCCGCGCGCAGATACATCGCGGGCGTCGGCGCCGCGCCCACAGCCGACAGCGCCTTGGACGCCGACGGCGCCGCCGTCTCGACCACCAGCTGCCGACGGCCCTCCAGCGCACTGGCGCGGCCGGTCTCCGCCGCCGCGTACCGGCGCAGCAGATCGGCGTGCTCATTGCGCAGCTTGGCCAGCTCGACGCGCTTGGCCCGGAGCTTGGTCTCCAGCTTGGCCCGCCGCTCGCGGCCGTCCTCCGCCTCGGACTCCAGCTCGGCTATTCGCTCCTCACTGCGCCAGGCGTCACCCGCCCGGCCCCGGGTGAGATCGGCGACCCGGCGGCCCGCCGCCCGGTCCCAACTGCGCATCAGCACCGCCCCGGTCACGGCGGCGGCAGCGGCGACCGCGGTCAAAGACCGCAGCAGCACCGGTTCGGTGAGCAACCACGCGGCTGCGGCGCTCAATACCGACGCTCCGGCCACCGCCGACGGCAGCAGCAGCCTGTGCAGGGGAGGGGAATGGCGGTGACGTCCACGGGGCATGGCCCGAAATTTACCGTGCGTAGACCGGGAATGGGATGGCGGGGTGGACAAATATCCCGCGACTAAGGCCGATCGGCGGCCGTCCGCCCACGATTCGACGGTAGGCGCCGGCCGGGGCCATCCGAACTCCGCCGCCGCACAGCGTTCCGTTCCGCCGTTTCGTTACGGCACTCCGTTCCGACGGTTGCCGCTTCTTCACCTCTCCTCCACGGCACTCACGGCACTTCACGGCACTTCACCGCTTACGGCGTTACGGGCGGGATACCCGGGACTTGTGATGCCCCGGGTATCTTGTCCGCCCCATGGCTACTTCTTCAGCAGCGCCTTGGACCGGAGATAGTCCTTCGCCACGTCCCCGGGCTTGGCCCGCTCCGAGTCCACCTTGCGGTTCAAGGCGGCCAGGTCCTCGGTAGTGAGGACCTTGGTGAGCCGGTCGAGGGCGGCGGCTATCGCGGGGTCGCCCGCGTCCTTCGCGTTCACCACGGGAAGCACGTTGTCCGCGTTCTGGAGCTTCTTGTCGTCCTCCAGGAAGACCAGACCGTCCATCACGGCGTCGGTCGTGGTGGTGAGGACGAGTTGCGCGTCGCCGTCCTTCACCGCCTGCTTGGACTGCGGGGTGCCGACGCCCTTGGGGTCGAGACCGGTGACGTCGATGCCGTACGTCTTCTTCAGCCCGGGTGCGCAGAAGGGCCGTACCTCGCACTCGTCACCGGCCGCGATCCTGACACCCAGCTTCGCCCGGCCCAGGTCGGAAAGGGTCTTGAGGTTGTTCTTCGCCGCGAATTCCTTACTCACGGCGAAGGCGTTCTGGTCGACCGCTCCGCCCGCCGGGAGCACCTTCAGACCGCGCGGCTCGGCGAGCTTCGTGAGGGCGGCGACGGTGGCCGCGACATCGCTGGACGCGACCGGCTTCTCCTCCGGCGCCTTCGGCCCGTTCACCTTGGCGTTGAGGAATTCGGCGAGGGTCGCCGCGTATTCCGGGACGATGTCGATGTCGCCCTTCTCCAGCGATGGTTCGTACAGCTCCCGGTTCTTCACCGTGGTGACGGACGTCTTATAACCCTCGTCCGCGAGGAGTTGCGCGTACAGCTCGGCCAGGATCTTCGACTCGGTGAACGCGGCGGACCCGACGACGAGGGATCCCTTTCCGCCCGAACCGCCGCCGGAGCCCGAACCGTCCTTCGACTTCTCCAGACTGTCGCCGCCCCCGCAGGCGGCGAGGGTGCCCGCGAGGGCGAGCGCCGACAGCGCGCCGACGGCGGTACGGAAAGGCTTGGACCTCATGGGCTTCATGGACTTCGTGGGCTTCAGGGACATGGTTGTTCTCCGTTCGAACGGACCGCGGCCCGGACGGGACGCGCGGCTCGGCGGGCTCGCTCGCGGGCCGGTCCGGCTCAGACGCCCGCGCCTACCGGGGCCGGACGGCCCGCGGCCCGCCGGGCACGGCGGCGCGCGGCACCCGGGTCGACCAGCCGGTCCACGGCGACGAGCACCCCCTCCACGACCAGGGCGAGCGACGCCGCGAGCAGCGCGCCGGCCACGACCTGGGGGGTGTTGTACGTATTGAATCCGGCGGTGATGATCCGGCCGAGGCCCCCCTGTCCGACCATGGACGCGATGGTGGCGGTGGCGACCACCTGCACGGCGGCCGACCGTATCCCGGTCATCAGCAGGGGATAGGCCAGCGGCAGCTCGACCCGGCGGAAGAGCTGCGCCCCGGACATCCCCATCCCGCGCGCCGCCTCCACGACCGCCCGGTCCACCTCCCGCATCCCGACATAGGCGTTGGTCAGCAGCGGCGGCACGGCGAAGAGCACCAGGGCGATGATGGTCGGCAGATAGCCCTCGCTCCTCAGCGGTGTGAGCATCAGCAGCGCCAGCACCGCGAAGACCGGGATCGCCCGTCCGACATTGGAGAGATTGACCGCGAGCGCTCCGCCGCGGCCGATGTGTCCGAGCCGGAAGGCGATCGGCAGGGCGATGGCGCAGGCGACCGCGAGGGCCACCCCGCTGACGTAGACATGCTCACCGAGCCGGTTCCACACACCGCTTTCGCCGGACCAGTTGGACGCGGTGGTGAGCCAGGTCCAGGCGTCGGCCACGACCCCCATCAGACCCCCTCCCCCGCCATCACCGGTATGCGGCGGCGGGCCCGCGGACTCCTCGTCCACGGCGTGATCAGCCGCTGGATTCCCAGCAGCAGCAGATCCGCGGCGACGGCGAGCAGCACGCACAGCACCGACGCGGTGAGCACCTGGGCCTTAAAGGTGGACTGCACGCCCTCGTCGATGAGATTGCCCAGGCCGCCCTTGCCGACCAGGGCTCCGACGGTCGTCAGCGCGATCGTCGACACCGTGGCCATCCGCACTCCGGCCATCAGCGCCGGTATCGCCAGGGGGAGTTCCACCTCCCAGAGCAGCCGCCCCGGCCCGTACCCCATCCCCCGGGCGGCCTCCCGGGCTTCGGCGGGCACGGCGGCGAGCCCGGCCAGGATGTTCCGCACCAGGATCGTCAGCGAGTACAGCACCAGGCCGGTGACGACGAGGGCGGACGAGAGCCCGAAGACCGGCAGCAGCAGCGAGAACATCGCGAGCGACGGAATCGTGTACAGCAGGGTCGTCAGACCGAGGACGGGGCCGGTGAAGACGGGCTTCACCCGGGCCAGCAGGGCGAGCGGGAAGGCGACCGCGAGACCGAGGAGCACCGAGACGACGGTGATCCACAGATGTTCGACCGTGGCGTCCGTCAGCTCCTGGCTCCGGGTGCGGAGATACTCCCCGCAGATCCAGTCATTGGCCGCCAGACAGCTCTGCGCCGCGGCCATGCCGATAGTCATGCTCCCGCACCTCCCCCGCCCGCACCGAACCTATGTCTACTGCCCGGAAACGACCCTAACCCCCACCACTGACAATCGCCCCGGCATGCCATCCGGCGGCAACATGGGCTTCACACAGCACCCGTCACAATGGGGAACCATGATCCGTTTCGAGCAGGTCACCAAGCGCTATCCGGACGGCACGACGGCCGTCGACGATCTGTCGTTCGAGGTGAACGAGGGCGAACTGATCACGCTCGTCGGCCCGTCCGGCTGCGGCAAGACGACCACCATGAAGATAGTGAACCGGCTCATCGAGCCGACGTCCGGACGCATACTCCTCGACGGCGAGGACATATCCACGATCGACCCGGTGAAACTGCGGCGCCGGATCGGCTATGTCATCCAGCAGGTGGGCCTCTTCCCGCACAAGACGGTCCTCGACAACACCGCGACCGTGCCCCATCTGCTCAACTGGTCCCGCAAGAAGGCCCGGGCCCGGGCCGCCGAACTCCTCGACCTCGTCGGGCTCGACCCCGCCGTCCACGGCGACCGCTACCCCGACCAGCTCTCCGGCGGCCAGCGCCAGCGCGTCGGGGTGGCCCGCGCGCTCGCCGCCGATCCGCCGGTCCTGCTGATGGACGAGCCGTTCGGCGCCGTCGACCCGGTGGTGCGCGAGCGGCTCCAGAACGAGTTCCTGCGCCTCCAGTCGCAGGTCCGCAAGACGGTGCTGTTCGTGACGCACGACATCGAGGAGGCGGTCCGCCTCGGGGACCGTATCGCCGTCTACGGCCAGGGGCGCATCGAGCAGTTCGACGCGCCCGCCGCGGTCCTGGGCGCGCCCGCGACCCCGTACGTCGCCGATTTCGTCGGCGCCGACCGCGGTCTGAAGCGGCTCTCCGTCACCCCGATCGAGGAGGGCGATCTGGAGCAGCCCCCGGTGGTCCGGCTCGACGACCCGTTCCCCCGCGACCTGGGCGCGCGCTGGGCCGTCGTCCTCGACGGCGCCGGCGATCTGCACGGCTGGATCCCGGCGGACCCCGCCGGAACCGGCCCGTCCGACGCCCGGGGCACCGTACGGGACCACGCCCGCCGGATGGAGGCGTGGCTTCCGCTGGGCGCGTCCCTCAAGCAGGCGTTCGCCACCATGCTCCAGCACGACGCGGGCTGGATCGCGGTGATCGACAAGGAGTCGGAGGGACGTTTCCTCGGGGTGCTGACCCCGGCGAGGCTGCACGAGGCGCTGCGCCGCTCCATCGACGCGGACGGCCGGGACATCCCGCGTACGGCGGTCGATCTGGAGTCCGTCGACGCGCTCCCGGAGCCGCCGCCCGGGCCCGGCGCTTAGCCGGCCCCGGACGCGTACGTACGGCCCCGGGGAAAGTCCCGGGGCCGTACACGTCCGAGGCCGTACGCGCCCCGGGCCGTACCAGTGGGGCTGTACGACCCGCGTCAGGCCGGCTTCAGCCGTCCGCTCAGCCACTCCAGCGCCGGCGGGATCTCCCGCCGCCAGGTGGTGAAGTTGTGGCCGCCGCTGTCCAGGAGGATCGACGACACCCGGGCCGGGGCCCGCACCTTCTCGATGAAGCGGAGGGTGTCCTTCAGATTGGGCTCGCCCTTCTTCGACGAGGTGACCAGGAAGGACGTCTTCGCGGGCGGCTTGTTGTCCAGGCTCCACAGCAGGTCGGCGCGCTTGCGCAGCTCCTTCTCGCCCTGGAACAGATCGCCGGTCGTCCGGTCCTCGGCCGCCTCGTAGTACGCCGAGAGACCGGCTCCGGCGGCGAATCGGCCGGGGTGGTGGAGGGCGATCTTCAAGGCGCAGTAGCCACCGGTGGAATTGCCGATGATGCCCCAGTTCGCGGGGGTGGTCCCGACTCGGTACACCTGGGAGACCGCGGTGGGCAGATCGTCGGCGAAGAACGTCTCGGTCTGCGGCCCGCCGGGGATGTCCACGCACTCGGTGTCCCGGGGCGGCGCGACGGTCGGCCGCAGCATGACCAGGACCATGGGCTGGATCTTCCCCTTCTCCGCCAGGTCGTACGCGGTCCGCGGATACTTCAGCGCCTTGATCAGGTTCTCCGCGGTGCCGGGGTAGCCGGTGAGCACGATCGCGGCCGGGAAGCGCTTCTTCGCGTACCGCGGCTGGAAGTACTCCGGCGGCAGATAGACATACGCCGGGCTCTTGATCTCCGACTTCTCCCCGGCGACGGCGATCTTCTGGATCTGGCCGCCCTTCTCCGGCCGGGCGCCCCCGGGCACATCGAGCCGCTGGGTGCCCATCACCTTGATCCGCTTACCGCCCGCCGAGTGGTCGACGACCACTCCCAGGTCCTGCTGCTTGCCGAAGAGGTCGGCCCAGGATCCGTAGAAGAGGAACGCGTTGTTCGCCACCAGGCCGACGGAGGCGAAGATCGCCAGCTGGGTGGCGAGGAGCAGGGCGACCCGGCCGGTGACCGCGCGCCAGGTCCGGCCCGCGAGCCGGGGCCACTGCCAGATGGTCACCGAGAAAAGCACGACGGCCGCGCAGACCGCCAGGACCAGGACGGTCGTACTGGTCAGACCCATGGGAGGGCTCTTCCTTGTCGGGGGCCCGGGCAGCCGGGACCGGCGAAATGTTCAGATTTCCCGGCCCGGAAGGAACCCGGCCGGGAGGACTTCCGTCCTACAGGGCGCGGATCGCCCGAGCCGTCCGACCAACGGCTCACCGGCGGAAGAAAGTCTCGCGAAGCACGAGAAACACCGAAACACGAGAAGTACCGGAGCACAGTACTGCCATGTCCGTATCCCTAGATGGTGATAAATCGCCTTCGGTTCCCCGTCCGGCACCACAGCTTCAGGACGGACCGAACCGGAACGACCGACCCCGGAACACTCCGGGCCGGATCACCGCGACCGGGGACGCGGGGACCGGAACGGGGGCGGAAACGGCGATGAGGGAACGGGCCATGAAGGAAGAGACAGGACGAATACGGCGGGTGGTGGAGGGCGTACGGCGGATACCGCTCGGCCCGCGCCCGGAGTCCGTCCCCGCGGTCGTCGGTACGGCGTGCACCCTCGTCGGACTGATCGACATCGCGTCGGGGATCGTCCCCCGCTTCCGGCACAGCGACGCCCACGCCCTGGTCGAGGTCCTCCCGGGCGCGACAGGACCCTTCGCCGCCGCCCTCTCGCTCGGCGTCGGCGTCCTGCTCCTGCTGCTCGCCCACGGCCTCAAGCGGCACAAGCGGAGGGCCTGGCGGGCCGCGGTGGTCCTGCTGCCGGCCGGGGCGTTCGTCCAGTACGCGTACCGGGAATCGGTCGTCGGCGTGGTCGTGTCCCTGGTCGTCCTGGCGCTGCTGCTGCGGCACAGGGCCCAGTTCTCGGCCCTGCCCGATCCGCGCAGCCGCTGGAAGGCGCTGGCGAACTTCGTGGTGATGAGCGCCGGATCGATCGGTCTCGGCCTGGTCGTGGTCAGCGCCCACCCCGGCAACGAGATCGGCAGCCCCGGCCTCGCCGACCGGCTGGAGCACACCCTGTACGGGCTCTTCGGCTTCGAGGGCCCGATCGCCTACACCGGCGACGACTCCTGGACCGTCGGCTACTCCCTCGGCGCGCTCGGCCTGCTGACCGCCGTCACCACCATCTACTTCGCCATGCGGCCCGAGCACCCCACGGCCCGGCTCACCGAGGAGGACGAGCGCCGGCTCCGCGAGCTGCTCGACCGGCACGGCGCCCGGGACTCCCTCGGCCACTTCGCGCTCCGCCGCGACAAGAGCGTCGTCTTCTCCCCCAGCGGCAAGGCCGCCGTCTGCTACCGGGTGGTGTCCGGGGTGATGCTCGCCAGCGGCGACCCGATCGGCGACGTCGAGGCGTGGCCGGGCGCGATCGAACGCTTCATGGACGAGGCGAAGGCCCACTCGTGGACGCCCGCCGTCATGGGCTGCTCCGAGACCGGCGGCCAGGTGTGGACCCGGGAGACCGGGCTCGACGCGCTGGAACTCGGCGACGAGGCCGTGGTGGACGTGCCGGATTTCTCCCTTTCCGGGCGCGCGATGCGCAACGTACGCCAGATGGTGAAGCGGATCGAGCGCAACGGCTACACCACCCGCGTCCGGCGCGTCCGTGATCTGTCCGAGAAGGAGCTGGCGCAGGTCAGGAAGGCGGCCGAGGACTGGCGTGGTACGGACACCGAACGCGGCTTCTCGATGGCGCTCGGCCGGATCGGCGACCCGGGGGACGGCGCCGCGGTGATCGCCACCGCCCACAAGGACGACCAGGACTCCCCGTACGGCGATCTGAAGGCGATCATCCACTTCGTGCCTTGGGGGACGGACGGAATGTCCCTGGAGCTGATGCGGCGCGACCGCTCGGCCGACCCCGGGATGAACGAGCTGCTGATCGTGGCGGCGCTCCAGGCCGCGCCGGGCCTCGGCGTCCGGCGGGTCTCCCTCAACTTCGCGATGTTCCGCTCGGCGCTCGCCCGCGGCGAGAAGATCGGCGCGGGGCCGGTGCTCCGGGCCTGGCGCGGACTGCTGGTGTTCCTGTCCCGCTGGTTCCAGATCGAGTCGCTGTACAAGTTCAACGCCAAGTTCCAGCCCCGCTGGGAGCCCCGATTCGTGGTCTTCCGCAAGTCGGGCGACCTGCCGCGGATCGGCTTCGCCGCGATGCAGGCGGAGGGCTTCGTCCCACCGGGACCGCCGCGCCCGTTCGCGGCCCGCAGGCCCCCGCGCCCGGAGCGCCCCTGCACCCATGTGATCCCGGTCACCGCACGGCCGACGGCCGGGGTGGGACGGGCGGCTTAGAAATACGGGTCCGGGACCGGCCAGCGGCCACGGTTCCGGAGGCCGGGCCTACGCTGGCCCTATGAGTACGTTGCGTGGATTGCCGGAGTGGGACCGCTGCGCGGTCATGGGCGTCGTGAACGTCACCCCGGACTCCTTCTCCGACGGAGGGCGCTGGTTCGACACCACCGCCGCCGTGAAACGGGGCATAGACCTGGTCGCGGACGGTGCCGACCTGGTCGACGTCGGCGGCGAGTCGACCCGCCCCGGTGCCAGCCGGGTCGACGAGGAGGAGGAGCTGCGGCGGGTGGTCCCCGTCGTCCGGGGGCTGGCCGCTGAGGGCGTCACGGTCTCCGTCGACACCATGCGGGCCAGGGTCGCCGACCGGGCCGTCGCCGCCGGAGCCGTACTCGTCAACGATGTCAGCGGCGGGCTCGCCGACCCGGGGATGGTCCCGGCGGTGGCCGCCGCGGGGGTCCCCTTCGTGGTCATGCACTGGCGCGGCTTCAGCCACGACATGAACAGCAGGGCCGTTTACGGGGACGTGGTCACCGAGGTCGTCGACGAACTGCGGACCCGGATGGAGGCGGTCGTGGCCGGCGGCGTACCGCCGGAGCTGATCGTGCTCGACCCCGGGCTCGGCTTCGCCAAGGACGCCGCCCACGACCTGGCGCTCGTCGCCCGGCTCGACGCCCTGCGCGAGCTGGGCCGCCCGCTGCTGGTCGCCGCGTCCCGCAAGCGGTTCCTGGGCCATGTACTGGCCCTGGACACCGAGGACGGCCTGCCGCCGCGCGCCCGGGAGCGGGACGCGGCCACGGCGGCGGTCTCCGCGATCGCCGCGTACGAGGGCGCCTGGGCGGTCCGGGTGCACGAGGTGAGAGCCACCGCGGACGCCGTACGGGTCGCGCGGGCCGTCGGGGCCGCCCGGTGAGCCCCGCGGACGGCGTCCCGGACGGGGCCGGGGACGGGACGGCGGACGGGGCCGCGGGCTCCGAGGCGGCCGACATCGCGGCCGTGACCGCGGCCAATACCGCCTTCTACGAGGCCGTGGAGCGGGCCGACGCCGAGGCCCTGGACGATCTGTGGCTCCTCGACGACGGGGTGTCCTGCGTCCACCCGGGCTGGCCGGTGCTCTCGGGGCGCGGCGAGGTGCTCCGCTCGTACGCGCTGATCATGGCGCATACCGAATACATCCAGTTCTTCCTCACGGACGTCCGGGTCGAGATCGCCGTCGACACGGCGGTCGTCACCTGTACCGAGAACATCCTCAGCAGCGACCCGGCGGAGCCCGCCGACGAGCCCGGAGCGCTGGTCGGAGCGCATGTCGTGGCCACGACGGTGTTCCGGCGGGCCGGCGACGGCTGGCGGATCTGGTCGCACCACGGCTCCCCGGTGCTCACGGACGGCACCGCCTCCGAGTCGGCCGAATCCTGACCCCGGCGGCTTCGGGACACCGCAGGGGGGTACCCGTCCGCGAACGGTGTCGGTGGGCGCAGGTAGATTCGCAGGGGGCGAAGGCGCCCGCCGGGCTCGTCGAAGGATGTGCGGACCGGCGGCCGTGCCGCCGCGCCGGGACAGCAGTACGCAGCAGACGCAACGAACGACCGACGGCCCGAAGGACCGGCACCCGGACCCGGCGGCCGACCGACGATTACGGACAGCAGGAGTGATTCGCGTGGATCGTGTCGCGCTGCGCGGCCTCAAGGCCCGCGGGCACCACGGCGTCTTCCCCCGGGAGCGGGAGGAGGGCCAGACCTTCATCGTCGATCTGGTCCTCGGACTCGACACCCGGCCCGCGGCGGCCGACGACGACCTGGCGAAGACCGTCCACTACGGCCTCGTGGCCGAAGAGGTCGTGGCGATCGTCGAAGGCGAGCCCGTGGACCTCATCGAGACGCTCGCCGAGCGGATCTCCCAGGCCTGCCTCAAGTTCGACGGCGTCGAGGAGGTGGAGGTCGTGGTCCACAAGCCGGACGCGCCGATCACCGTGCCTTTCGACGACGTCACCATCACGATCCGGCGGAGCAGGACATGAGCGACCCCACGGTGCAGCCCGTGCCGTCGTCCGTCGTCGAGCAGGTCGACGCGGCGGACACCACCCTCTCCAATCCCCGGCGCGCGGTGATCGCCCTCGGGTCCAATCTGGGCAACCGCCTGGAGACCCTCCAAGGCGCGGTCGACGCGCTGGAGGACACCCCCGGCGTCCGGGTCAAGGCGGTCTCCCCCGTCTACGAGACCGAGCCGTGGGGCGTCGAGCCCGACTCCCAGCCGTCGTACTTCAACGCGGTCGTCGTCGTCCGGACGACCCTGCCGCCGCGGTCCCTGCTGGAGCGGGGCCAGGCGATCGAGGAGGCGTACGAACGCGTCCGCGACGAGCGGTGGGGCCCGCGGACCATCGACGTCGACATCGTGGCGTACGCGGACGTGGTCTCCGCCGATCCCGTGCTCACGCTGCCCCACCCCAGGGCCCATGAGCGGGCCTTCGTGCTCGCGCCGTGGCACGACGTGGACCCCGGGGCCGAGCTGCCGGGGCGGGGCGCGGTCACGGATCTGCTGGCCTCCGTCGGACGGGACGGCGTCGCCGTCCGGGCCGACCTGGAACTCCGCCTGCCGGAATAGTCGTTAGGCTCGTGGCGAGGGCCGCGCGGACGACCGCGTGCGCACCGACGACGAACGGACGGAAGGACGTGGGCGGCCGGTGAAGCAGCTACACCTCGGGGTGCTGGCCGGGCTCTTCGCCGGGGCCGGAGTGCTGTCCTGGGCGGCGGCCCGGCTGTGGGACTCCTTCGGCACCCTGCCCGCGGTGCCGCTGGCCGCGCCGATCGTCCTGGGCCTCATCGCGGTGGTCCTCGTCGCGACGGCGCTCTCCCTGCGCGCCCGCCTCAAGGCCCAGCGCGAGCGGCGGCCGGGCGCGAAGGGCGTGGAGCCGCTGATGGCCGCGCGGGCGCTGGTCTTCGGGCAGGCGAGCGCGCTGGTGACGGCGCTGGTCAGTGGGATGTACGGGGGCGTAGGGGTCTTTCTCCTGGGGTCCCTGGACGTCCCGGCCCGCCGGGACCAGGCGATCTACGCCGGAGCCGCCGTGGTCGCGGGGGTCGCGGTGATCGCGGCCGCCCTCTTCCTGGAGCGGGTCTGCAAACTCCCGGACGACCCGGAGGGCCTGGCCGCCTCCCGCTAGGCGCTGTGCCCGGAGCAGGCAGCGGTAGCGGTTCCCCCGCCGGTGGGTTCACCACGGGTCCCCGGGCACCCCGCGCCGCGGCAGGCGCCGTGCCCCCGGGCGGGGTCGTATGTCGGCTGCACGCCGTCCTGGGTTGCTCGCGCAGTTCCCCGCGCCCCTAAAAACCTCCGCCTTCCGCAGTGCGGAACGCCGGGCTACCCAGGGGCGCGAGGAACTGCGCGACAAGCCGACCACCGGCCCGCGGCCCGACGAACACCCGTGGACGCCGGACGCGTCCGGTCCCGGCCCCGGCCACGGGAAGGACGGCTACTTGGCCATGATCAGGCTCATGGCCTCGTTGCGGGTGGCGGGATCCCGGAGCTGCCCCCGAACCGCAGAGGTAATCGTCTTGGCGCCGGGCTTGCGGACCCCGCGCATCGTCATGCACATGTGCTCGCACTCGACCACCACGATCACACCCCTCGGCTCCAGGATCTGCATCAGGGAGTCGGCGATCTGGGTGGTGAGGCGCTCCTGGACCTGGGGGCGGCGGGCGAAGACGTCGACCAGGCGGGCCAGCTTGGAGAGGCCGGTGATCTTGCCGTCGGTCGAGGGGATGTAGCCGACGTGGGCGACGCCCACGAACGGCACCAGGTGGTGCTCGCAGGAGCTCATCACCTCGATGTCCTTGACCAGCACCATCTCGTCGTGGCCCAGGTCGAAAGTCGTGGTGAGGACGTCTTCGGGCTGCTGCCAGAGCCCCGCGAATATCTCGCGGTACGCCCGTGCCACTCGGGCCGGGGTCTCCCGCAGGCCCTCCCGGTCGGGGTTCTCACCGACCGCGATGAGCAGTTCGCGGACCGCGTTCTCCGCGCGCTTCTCGTCGAACTCGCCGATCGGGTTCGCCCCGCTCAGGGTCACCGGGTCGGTCATCTGTGCCTCGTTCCTCTTACTCCGCACGGTCGTGCGAATGCCGCGTCCCCCCAGGCTAGAACCTGGGGGGACGCGGCAGCCATCCCGGGACCGGTGTGACACAGGAGACATCCTGGTCGCACCCGTGGGTGTCAGCTGGGCTCGGGGCGGTCCTCCGGGGCCACCTCGATGCCGGGGCCCTTGGTGGTGTCCGTCGGGGCGGGGGTGCCATTGGCTCCCGTCGCGCCGCTGGTGTTCGTCAGGGCCAGCTCCTTGGGGGAGAGCACCGGCGGACGGGTGGAGGGCGTACGGTGCGTCGAGCCGGTCCACGCGGGACGGGCCGGGCGCCTGACGATCGGGGCGAAGATCTCGGCGATCTCCTCCTTGCCGAGCGTCTCCCGCTCCAGCAGCTGGAGCACGAGGGCGTCGAGGACGTCGCGGTTCTCGACGAGGATCTCCCACGCCTCGTTGTGCGCGGTCTCGATCAGCTTCTTGACCTCTTCGTCGACGAGCGCCGCGACCTCTTCCGAGTAGTCGCGCTGGTGCCCCATCTCCCGGCCCAGGAAGGGCTCGGTGTTGTCGCCGCCGAACTTGATCGCGCCGAGGCGCTCGGTCATGCCGTACTGCGTGACCATCGCGCGCGCGGTGGCCGTGGCCTTCTCGATGTCGTTGGCCGCGCCGGTGGTCGGGTCGTGGAAGACCAGTTCCTCCGCCGCGCGTCCGCCCAGCATGTACGCCAGCTGGTCGAGCATCTCGTTCCGCGTGGTCGAGTACTTGTCCTCGTCCGGCAGGACCATCGTGTAGCCGAGGGCCCGGCCGCGGGACAGGATGGTGATCTTGTGGACCGGGTCGGAGTTCGGCGAGGCCGCCGCGACCAGGGCGTGTCCGCCCTCGTGGTACGCGGTGATCTTCTTCTCCTTGTCCGACATGATCCGGGTCCGCTTCTGCGGGCCCGCGACCACCCGGTCGATCGCCTCGTCCAGCGAGTGGTTGTCGATCAGCTTCTTGTCGCTGCGCGCGGTCAGCAGCGCGGCTTCGTTCAGCACGTTCGACAGGTCGGCGCCGGTGAAGCCGGGCGTACGACGGGCGACGGCGCCCAGGTCGACGTCCGGGGCGACCGGCTTGCCCTTCTGGTGGACCTTGAGGATCTCCAGACGGCCCAGCATGTCGGGGCGGTCGACGGCGATCTGCCGGTCGAAGCGGCCCGGGCGCAGCAGCGCCGGGTCGAGGATGTCGGGCCGGTTGGTGGCGGCGATCAGGATGACGCCGCCCTTCACGTCGAAGCCGTCCATCTCGACCAGCAGCTGGTTGAGGGTCTGCTCGCGCTCGTCGTGGCCGCCGCCGAGGCCGGCGCCGCGGTGGCGTCCGACGGCGTCGATCTCGTCGACGAAGACGATCGCGGGAGCGTTCGCCTTGGCCTGCTCGAAGAGGTCGCGGACCCGGGAGGCGCCGACACCGACGAACATCTCGACGAAGTCGGAGCCGGAGATCGAGTAGAAGGGGACGCCCGCCTCACCCGCGACGGCGCGGGCGAGCAGGGTCTTGCCGGTGCCGGGCGGGCCGTACAGCAGCACACCCTTGGGGATCTTGGCGCCGACGGCCTGGAACTTGGCCGGCTCCTGCAGGAACTCCTTGATCTCGTGGAGCTCCTCGACCGCCTCGTCGGACCCCGCCACGTCGGCGAAGGTCGTCTTGGGGGTGTCCTTGGTGATCAGCTTGGCCTTGGACTTCCCGAAGTTCATCACTCGGGAGCCGCCGCCCTGCATCTGGTTCATCAGGAAGAGGAAGACCAGCACGATCAGTACGAACGGCAGCAGCGAGAGCAGGATCGACAGGAACGGGCTCTGCTTGGAGGGCGAGACCGTGTAGCCCTTCTCGATCTCCCCCGCCTCGAACTTCTCCTGCAGCTTCGTGGCGAGATCGGCACCCTGGCTGCCGATATAGCTCGCCTGGATCTTGGAGCTGCCCTTGATCTTCTGGCCGTCCTTCAGCTCGGCCTTGATGATCTGGTCGTCGCCGGTGGTCAGCTTGACCTGTACGACCTGATTCTTGTCGATCGCCTGAATGACCTGGCCGGTGTCCACCGTCTTGTAGCCGCCGGAAGAGCCGACGACCTGCATCACCACGACCACGGCAAGGACGACCAGCACGATCCACATGACCGGCCCACGGAAGTATCGCTTCACGTCCATCCATACGGGGCGGTGTCGCCCCGTTCCTCCTGCCCGTAGGTAAGTGCTGCTGTGAGAAAAGACTGTTCTTCGGACGGTACCTCAGCTTGACAACCGTGACCGCACGGTACGGCGACAAACCCGCCCTCCCACGCATCAACGGCGCGAGGGGCCGGTTGGTTCCCGCCGGGATTCCACCGGTATCGGACCGATATCCGGGAGCGTCCGGGAGTACGTACCCGAAGGGCCCGCGAGGGGCCCGGCGGAACGGTTCAGCCGCCGTAGACGTGCGGCGCGAGGGTGCCGACGAACGGCAGGTTGCGGTACTTCTCGGCGTAGTCGAGACCGTAGCCGACGACGAACTCGTTGGGGATGTCGAAGCCGATCCACTTGACGTCGATCGAGACCTTTGCGGCATCCGGCTTACGCAGCAGGGTGCAGACCTCGATCGACGCGGGCTCGCGGGAGCCGAGGTTCGACAGCAGCCAGGACAGGGTCAGACCGGAGTCGATGATGTCCTCGACGATCAGGACGTGCCGGCCCTTGATGTCGGTGTCGAGGTCCTTGAGGATCCGGACCACACCGGAGGACTGGGTGCCCGCGCCGTACGACGACACCGCCATCCAGTCCATCGTGACCGGGCTGGACAGGGTGCGGGCCAGATCCGCCATCACCATCACGGCGCCCTTGAGCACACCGACGAGCAGCAGTTCCTTGCCCGCGTACTCCGCGTCGATCTTCGCCGCCAGCTCGGCCAGCTTCGCGTCGATCTCTTCCTTGGTGATGAGCACCGACTGGAGGTCGGTGCCCATGTCCTTCTCGTTCACGCGGTCGCTTTCTCTCGCCGGGAGGGGGAGGCGGCCGGTGGCGGTCTCCGTCACCGGGGCGCCTCGGCCTGGTCAGCCTTGCCGAATGACAAGTCTGCCACTCTGCCGTCGCGCCTCGACGCGGCCCGGCAGATTGATGGCCCCCTGGCCGCGCCAGCCGGTGATCAGCCGGTCGACCTCCTCGACATGGCGGGCGAAGAGCGAGCCGGCGGGCGACCCGGCGTCGATGGCGGCCCGGCGCAGCACCCGGCGGCGTACGGCGGGCGGCAGCGCGTAGAGCTTGGCGCACTCCAGTTCCCCGGACTCGTCCCGTACGGCGGCGTCGGCGTCGGCGGCCCAGGTGTCGAGGGCGTCGGCGTCGTCGCGGGAGAGCTGGGCGGTACGGGCCAGGGCCTCGACGACGCCCTTGCCGAGCGCCTTCTCCAGCGCCGGGAGGCCCTCGTGGCGCAGCCGGGAGCGGGTGTAGGCGGGGTCGGCGTTGTGCGGGTCGTCCCAGACGGGCAGCGACTGGACCATGCACGCCTTACGGGCGGTCTGGCGGTCGAGTTCCAGGAAGGGGCGGCGGTAGCGGCGGTGGGTGCCGGAGACCGCCGCCATACCGGAGAGGGAGCGGATGCCGGAGCCGCGGGCCAGCCCGAGCAGGACGGTTTCGGCCTGGTCGTCGCGGGTGTGGCCGAGCAGGACGGCGACGGCGCCGTGGCGTTCGGCGGCGGCGTCGAGCGCGGCGTAGCGCGCGTCACGGGCCGCGGCCTCGGGTCCGCCGTCGCGGCCGACGCGGACGGAGACGGCCTCCACGGGGTCGAGGCCCATCGCGACGAGTCTGCTCGCGACCTCGGCCGCGCGCGGCCCGGAGCCTTCCTGGAGGCCGTGGTCGACGACGACGGCACCGGCGCGGATGTCGAGTTTGCGGGCCTCGAAGGCGAGGGCGGAGGCGAGCGCCATCGAGTCGGCCCCGCCGGAGCAGGCGACGAGCACGAGGGGGCCGGTGGCGGTGGGCTGCCCGGCGGCGGGCGCGACGGGGCGCGGCACGGGGGCGTCGGGGAAGCGGGAGGCGGGGGCCGGGGGGTGGCCGAGCCGTACGGGCAGCTCGGGATGGGTGGCGCGAGCGGTGTGGGGGCCCGGGGCTCCGGGGGCGGGGAGGGCCGTCCCGGCGGCGGGGGCTCCGGGTGCGGAGGCCGTTCCGGGGACGGGGAAGGAGCCGGGGGTGAGGAAAGAGCCGGGGGTGGGGAAGGAGCCGGGGTTCGTGCCGTGGGGGGTGCCCGGCGGGGTGCCGGGGGCGGTGGCGCGTCCGGCCGCCGCGGTGCCGGGGCCGGCCGTGGCGGCGGCGGTGGCTGTGGCGCCGACCTCCGCTCCGGTGTGTCCGGTGTGTCCGGCGTATTCGGTCAGGATGTCGTGGAGTACGCGGCGGACCGCCAGGCGTATCGCCGCGACCGCTGGATGGGGACCCATATCCGGTGCCCTTCGTGAATGAGGATGACGGGAGGGGTTGCCTCTGGGGCGCCTCCGGGCGACGTGCTGGCTCGGCGGCTCAGATGTCGTCACTCAGAGTGCGTCGATGGTGACAGAAGCGGGCCGTTCCCCGAGCATTGCACGCCTAACCCTGGCCCTACGGTCCCTCGGACGGGTGATGCTGTGCACTCCAGGGGGCGTCTCCCGGCCCCCTGACGGCGTACGCCCCCGGCGCGCTCACGACTCCGGCTTCCGGTGCACCCGGGCGACCCAGTCCGCCGGTTTGGCGATCTCCGCCTTGGTGGGGAGGGTGTTCGGGGAGGTCCACACCTTGTTGAAGCCGTCCATGCCGACTTCCTGGACCACGGATCGTACGAACCGCTCGCCGTCCCGGTACTGGCGCAGCTTGGCGTCGAGACCCAGCAGCTTGCGCAGCGCCATGTCCAGTCTGCTCGCGCCGCGGGCCCGGCGCTGCTGGAACTTCTCCCGGATCTCGGCGACGGACGGTACGACGGACGGTCCCACGCCGTCCATCACGAAGTCCGCGTGGCCCTCCAGCAGCGACATCACCGCGGTCAGCCGGCCCAGGGTCTCGCGCTGCGAGGGTGTCTGCACCAGCTCGACGAAGGACCGGCCGTCCTCGTTCTCCTCGCCCTCGGGGCGGGCGCCCGCCAGCGACTGGGCGGCCTCCCGGAGCCGCTCCAGCACGGTCATCGGGTCGACGTCCGTCTGCGCGAGGAACGACTGGATCTCGCCCTCCAGATGGTCCCTCAGCCACGGCACGCCGGTGAACTGGGTACGGTGCGTCTCCTCGTGCAGGCAGACCCAGAGCCGGAAGTCGTGCGGATCGACTTCCAGCTCGCGCTCGACGTGCACGATGTTCGGCGCGACGAGGAGCAGCCGGCCGCCGCCGCTGCCCGCGGGGAGTTCACGGGTCGGCGGGGCGAAGGTCTCGTACTGGCCGAGGACGCGGGACGCCAGGAACGACAGCAGCATGCCCAGCTCCACGCCGGTCACCTTGCCGCCGACGGCGCCGAGCACCGCGCCGGTGGGGCCGCCGGGGCGGCGGTCCTGCATCTTCTCCAGCAGGGGCTTCAGCAGTTGCCGGAACCCGGCGACGTTCGCCCGGATCCAGCCGGCCCGGTCCACGACCAGGACGGGGGTGTCCTCGGGCGCGTGGCTCAGGGGGATCATCCGGGTGAACCCCCGGACGTGTTCCTCGGACGCCTTGGCGTGCCGGCGGAGCTCGGCGACGACGGCACGGGCCTCGTCCTTGCTCACATCCGGACCGGGCCGTACGAAACGGGTCGCGGTCGCCACGGCGAGGTTCCAGTCGACCATGTCGGTTCCACCGATGCGCGTCATGCGCTCCACGGTACGTGTTGCCCCTCCGGGGCGGGCGGTCCCCGCCGGGGTGGGGCTGCGGTGCGCAGGGCGCCCGGCCGGGACGAGGTTGTCGGGCGGCCGCGGCCCGCCGGTAGTTGTTCGCGCAGTTCCCCGCGCCCCTAAACACCTTGCCCGTGAGCCTTCTCCGAGGCCCGGCCCACAGGGAGTGCTTTTAGGGGCGCGGGGAACTGCGCGACAAGCCCACTACGGTCCGCGGACCGTGGAACACCCGCACCCGCCGGGCGGGACCGGCGTCGGACGGCTGGACGCACCGCGCGGGCGGGCGGCGGGACCGGGGTCAGGGGGTCAGGGATGCGGCGAGGCGGTCGAGGGCCGGTTGGGCGGCGTCGGGGGACGGGGTGCCGTTCGCCAGGAAGGCGAAGGCCAGCAGGCCGCCCGAGGGCGTCACCACCGTGCCCGACAGCGCGTTCACCCCCGTCAGGGTCCCCGTCTTGGCCCGCAGCACCCCGCCCACCGGCGACGCCCCCGTCAGCCGGGACTCCAGCGTGCCGGTGAAGCCGCC
This sequence comes from Streptomyces sp. NPDC059248, assembly GCF_042753905.1. NCBI lineage: Bacteria > Bacillati > Actinomycetota > Actinomycetes > Kitasatosporales > Streptomycetaceae > Streptomyces > Streptomyces sp. NPDC059248. The sequence continues at coordinate 39,632 of NZ_JBHYZV010000067.1, forward strand.
GACCGGGAGCCCCGTGAGGACCGGCCGCAGCCCCGGGTGAGCGGGTTCCGCCGCTCGGGCCAGCAGGGACGTCAGCAGGCGCGGCGCCACCCGGGCGCCCCGGTCGAGTCCGCTGCCGTCCGCGAGGCGCGCCCCGGCCACCGGGACCTTCAGGACCGTCCCCAGCTGCCGCTTCACCGCCCGTGCCGCGCCCTTGAAGCTCGGCTCCTCGCGGAGCACGATCGCGGTCTGCCGGGCCAGGGACTCCGCGATGTCGTTGTCGGACCGGGTGAGCATCCGCTCGACCATGTCCGACAGCGGCGGCGAGACCACTTCGGCGAGCGGCTCCGCCCCCTTCGCCAGCCGGCCCGGCGCCGGGGATCCGGCGACCTCGACGCCCCGCTTCTCCAGCAGTTCCCCGAACGCCCGCGCCGCCTCCCCCGCCGGGTCGCCGACCCGGTCGGCCGAGCCCGTGGAGCGGGGGTCGGCCCGCCCCTGGTCGACCATGAGCGGAACGACCCGGGCGATGTTCCCGTTCACCCCGATGGGGTGCAGGTCGGGGCCCCGGTAGGCGGAGGTGTCGTACGCCAGCGTCACCTGGGCGACCCCGCGGCCGCGCAGATCCGCCGCCGTGCGGTCGGCGAGCGTCGCCAGCCGCTTCCGGTCGAGCGTCGCGTCGCCCCCGCCGACCAGGGTGAGCTTCCGGCCGCCGGAGGACGCGCTGACCGTGGTGGGGATCCGGTGGTACGGGCCCAGGGCCGACAGCGCCGCCGCGGCCGTGGCGATCTTGACCGTGGAGGCCGGGATCATCGCCCGCCCCGGCTCCCGGGCGTACAGTTCCCGCCCGGTCCCCAGGTCCACGACCGATACCCCCGGCGACTTCCCGAGGCCGGGGTCGCGTACCAGCGGATCGAGCCTGCGGGCCAGCTCGTGCGCGGCGGTGCCGGTGCCCGTACCACCCCCGGCCTCGCCCGCGGCCTCCCCGCGCCCCGCCGCGGCGGACGCGCCGATGGCGCGCAGCACGGGGAGCGCGCTGGGCGCGGGCGCGGGTGCGTCGGGGTGCCTCCGGTCGCCGCCCCCGCCGTCGGCGCGGTCGGCGGCGGCCCGGTTCCGTTCCGCCGTACGCTGGCCGGATTCCCACGGTCCCGCCGCGGTCACCACCCCGGCGGCCAGGGCCAGTCCCAGTGCCGCGGCACCGGTCGCGAGCTGCCACGTTCGGATGTCCGGCACCTCGCACCAGCCCCTTTCGCGATCACACACCTGCGTGAGGGACACTTAACCACCAGAACTGCGTCTTGCCGCGAACATGGCACCCCGGACGGCGGCGACAGACGGCCGACTGGGGGTCCGGGGTTTACCGCCCGGAAGGGCACAGCACCACCCCGAGTACCTGACGTATGTGTTGATCATGGAGGAGCCACCCGTGGAGTTCGACGTCACCATCGAGATCCCGAAGGGTTCGCGGAACAAGTACGAGGTCGACCACGAGACGGGCCGTATCCGCCTGGACCGCCGGCTCTTCACCTCGACCAGCTACCCGGCCGACTACGGCTTCGTCGAGAACACCCTCGGCGAGGACGGCGACCCGCTGGACGCGCTGGTCATCCTGGACGAGCCGACCTTCCCGGGCTGCCTCATCAAGTGCCGTGCCATCGGCATGTTCCGGATGACGGACGAGGCGGGCGGCGACGACAAGCTGCTGTGCGTCCCGGCGTCCGACCCGCGGGTCGAGCACCTTCGCGACATCCACCACGTCTCCGAGTTCGACCGCCTGGAGATCCAGCACTTCTTCGAGGTCTACAAGGACCTGGAGCCCGGCAAGTCCGTCGAAGGCGCGGACTGGGTGGGCCGGACCGAGGCCGAGGCGGAGATCGAGGCGTCCTACAAGCGCTTCGAGGCGCACGGCGGTCACTGAGCGCGCGTAGGGCCCCACCGGTGCGGGGGGGGGCGACAACAGAATATTCCGCCCCCCCCCCCCGGGGGGCCCCACGCGCGCGGCCCGGCGCCTATAAAAAAAAACCCCGACACCCCAACCTGATAAAAAGTCGGTGTGA
>NZ_JBHYZV010000068.1:0-39441 GCF_042753905.1 Streptomyces sp. NPDC059248
GGACGGCCGGGACCCGGCCGCCGTGGCCACGGTGGCCGCCGCGTGGGAGGCGGTCGGCGGTACGGCCGCGCCCCCGGCGGGCGGCGCGTCCCCCGCGCCCGCGGGGCCGCGCCTGCGCGCCGCCGCGGGCCGGCTCCTCGACGAGCTGGCCGCCCTGACCTGCGACACGGCGGACCGCGAGCCCACCGATCTGCCCGCCGTACTGGCCGCCTGCCCCGACTGGCCCGTGTCGTCCACCGGCCGCGGCGGCGGCACGGCGGCCACCGGCGGTCCCGGCCCGCACCGGTGGGGACCGGGAGCCCCGGGCGGTGCGTACGAGGACGCCCTGCACGCCGCCCGGCCCGCCGAAGCGGCGACCGCCACGGCCCGTACGGACACCCCGCGGCCCGGCGCGACCGCCTCCGTCCGGGCGTACGACACCCACCCCGACGCCTCCTCCCCCACCACGGCGTACGAGGCCGCCCTCGCCACGGCCCCTACGAACACCCCCCACCCCGGCCCGGCCGCCTCCGCCACGGCCTACGACACCCGCTCCGACGAGGTCGCTCCCGCCACGGCCTACGAGGACGCGCTGCACGCCGCCTGGCTCGGGCGGGCCGCCGGCTGTCTGCTGGGCAAGCCCGTGGAGCGGCTGCCGCTCGCCGGGATCAGGGCGCTGGCCGCCGCCACCGGGAACTGGCCCCTGCGGAGCTGGTTCACCGCCGAGGGACTCCCCGCGGAGCTGGCCCGCGCCCATCCGTGGAACCGGCGGTCCGCGCCGACGTCGCTCGCCGAGAACATCGACGGCATGCCCGAGGACGACGACCTCAACTACCCCCTGCTCAATCTGCTGCTGCTGCGACGCCACGGACGCGGCTTCCGCACCCGGGACGTGGCCGCCCTCTGGCTGGACGAGCTGCCCGCGGGCCGGACGTTCACCGCCGAACGAATCGCCTACCGCAATCTGCTCTGCGGGATCGAACCGCCGCTGACCGCCCGGTACCGCAATCCGTTCCGGGAGTGGATCGGCGCGGCCATCCGCGCCGACGTCCACGGCTGGGCCCACCCCGGCAACCCGGGCGCCGCCGCGGCCTCGGCCCACCGGGACGCGGTCCTCACCCACACCGCGAACGGCGTCTACGGCGCCATGTTCGTCGCGGCGACGATCGCCGCCGCGGCGGGCGGCGCCGTACGGCACACGGGCTGCCCGAGCGGTTCGGGCGGGCCGGGCGCGGCCGGGTCCGGCGTCACCGTCCACCAGGCCCTGGCCACCGGGCTCTCCGTGGTCCCGCCGGGCTCCCGGCTGGCCGGGGCCGTCCGTCTCGGCATCGCCACGGCCCGGTCGGAGGACGCCTTCGACACCGTCGTGGACCGGCTCCACGAAGCCCTGGGCCACTACCACTGGGTCCACTCCGTCCCCAACGCCGCCCTGCTCGCCGCCGCCCTCACCCACGCCGACGGCGACTTCTCCGGCTCCATCTGCCGGGCCGTCTCCGGCGGCTGGGACACCGACTCCAACGGCGCGACCGCGGGCTCGGTCGCCGGACTGCTCGCCGGGCACCCGGACCGGCTGCCCGACCGCTGGACCGTACCGCTGCGCAACCGGCTCGCCAGCTCCGTCACCGGCTTCGACGGCATCGGCTTCGACACCCTCGCCCGGCTCACCCACCAGGAGGCGCTCCGCCCATGACAGCCATCGTGGTGCTCGGCAGCACCAATATGGACCTCGTCGCCTATGTCGCCCGCGCGCCGCGACGGGGCGAGACCGTCCCCGGCCGCGCGTTCCGCACCATCCCGGGCGGCAAGGGCGCCAACCAGGCCGTGGCCGCCGCCCGCGCGGGCGGCGACGTGGCGATGATCGGCGCGGTCGGCACCGACGCCTTCGGCGAACTGCTGCGCCACACCCTTCAGGTGTCCGGCGTCGACACCGATCTGCTCCACACGGCGGACGGCCCCTCCGGCACCGCCCATATCGTCGTGGACGACGAGGGCGGCAACGCGATCGTCGTCGTGCCCGGCGCCAACGGCACCGTCACGGCGCTCGGCCCCGGCGACGAGGCACTCGTCGCCACCGCCGACACCCTGCTGCTCCAACTCGAACTCCCTCTCTCCGTCGTCGTCGAAGGCGCCCGGGCCGCACGCCGCCACGGCGTACGGACCGTCCTCACCCCCGCCCCCGCCCGGCCGCTGCCGTCCGCGCTCCTCGCCGCCGTCGACCTGCTGGTGCCCAATGAGCACGAGGCGGCCCTGCTGACCGGGCTCGCCGACCCGGACGCCGCCGCCGACGCCCTGCTGCGCCAGGTCCCCGAGGTCGTCGTCACCCTGGGCGCGCGGGGCTGTCTCTACGCGCACCGGGACGGCACCCGGATCGCCGTCCCGGCCCCGCGGGTGACGGCCGTGGACACCACGGCCGCCGGTGACGCCTTCACCGGCGCCCTCGCGGTCGCCCTCGGCGAGGGCCGGCCCGTCGATGACGCCCTGCGCTGGGCGTCCTGCGCGGCGGCGCTCTGCGTCCGGCGCGAGGGGGCCTCGGTCTCCATGCCGTACCGCCCGGAGATCGACACGGCGTACGCCACCGGCGGCGAGACATCCGACGACCGTCCCCCGGCGACACTCACGGCCGGTACCGCGACCGCGGCCGTCGGATCCCCGGCCGGCCCCCTGTCCGACCCGGAGATCGGCAGCGCCTCATGACGCCTCCGCCCGGCACCCCCGGATCCCCCGGATCCCCCGACACCCCCGGCTCACCCGCCACCCCCGGCACCTCCGGATCCCCCGGCACCTCCGGATCCCCCCGCATTCCGTCCCCTCCTTCCCCCGGCTCCCCGCCGGCCGTTCCCGCCCTGCACGGTCTGCGCGTCCTCGATCTCGCCACCCTCTTCGCCGGTCCGCTGGCCGCCACCCTGCTCGGCGACTTCGGCGCCGAGGTGATCAAGGTCGAGCACCCCCGCCGCCCCGACCCCTCCCGGGGCCACGGCCCCGCCAAAGACGGTGTCGGACTGTGGTGGAAGATGCTGGGCCGCAACAAGCGGACCATCACCCTCGACCTCTCCTCCCCCGGCGGCCGGGACACTCTGCTGCGGCTGGCCGCCGACGCCGATGTGGTGATCGAGAACTTCCGCCCCGGCACCCTGGAGAAGTGGGGCCTCGGCTGGGACGAGCTGAGCGGCGCCAATCCCCGGCTGGTCCTCACCCGCGTCACCGGCTTCGGTCAGTTCGGCCCCTACTCCCACCGCCCCGGCTTCGGCACCCTCGCCGAGGCGATGAGCGGCTTCGCCGCCGCCACCGGCGAACCCGGACGACCGCCGACCCTGCCCCCCTTCGGTCTCGCCGACTCGATCGCCGCCCTCGCCACCGCCTATGCCGTCCTCACGGCGCTCACCGCCCGCACCACCACCGGCCTGGGCCAGGTCGTCGATATGGCGATCATCGAACCGATGCTCGCCGTCCTCGGCCCCGGACCCCTCTGGTACGACCAGCTGGGATACGTCCAGCCCCGGTGCGGCAACCGCTCCCGCAACAACGCGCCCCGCAACACCTACCGCACCGCCGACGACTGCTGGGTGGCCGTCTCCACCTCGGCCCAGTCCGTCGCGGAACGGGTGATGCGGCTGGTCGGCCGCCCCGAGCTGACGGACGAGCCGTGGTTCGCCACCGGGGCGGGACGCGCCGACCACGCCGACGAACTGGACGCGGCCGTCGGCGGCTGGATCGCCCGGCGCCCCCGGGAGGAGGTCCTGGCCGCCTTCGAGAAGGCCGAGGCCGCGATCGCCCCCGTCTACGACGTCCGGGACGTGATGGACGATCCCCAGTACCGCGCGCTGGACACCGTCACCGAGGTCGACGACCCCGAGCTGGGCCGTATCCGTATGCAGAACGTCCTCTTCCGGCTCTCCGGGACCCCCGGCGCCATCCGCTGGCCCGGCCGCCCCCACGGCGCCGACACCGACGCCGTCCTCACCGAGCTGGGTCTCACCCCGAGCGACATCTCCGCACTCCGCACCCAGGGCGCCCTGTGAACATCCCCCTGACCTATCTCTACGCCCCCGGCGACCGCCCCGAGGTCGTCCGCAAAGCCATCCGCTCCGGTGCCGACGTCGTCATCGTCGACCTGGAGGACGCCGTCGCCCCCGACCGCAAGAAATACGCCCTCGCCGCCACCGCCGAACTCCTCACCGACCCCCAGCCGCTCCCCGTCCACGTCCGGATCAACTCCCCCCGCTCGCCCGAAGAGATCGAGACCCTGACCGGCCTGCCCGGTCTGAGCGCTCTCCGTGTTCCCAAGGTGACACACGGCACTGACATTCCCCCCGTCGCCGGTCTCGCCCCCGGCGTCCCCCTCTACCCGCTGCTGGAATCCGCCCTGGCCGTCGAGCACGCGTACGCCATCGCCAGCTCCCATCCGGCCGTCCACGGCATCGGGATCGGCGAGGCCGACCTCCGGGCCGATCTGGGGGTTCGGGACGGCGGTACGGCCCTCGACTGGCCCCGCTCCCGTATCGTCGTCGCCGCCCGCGCCGCCGGACTCGCCCCGCCGGCCCAGTCCGTCTTCCCCGACATCCGCGACCTGGACGCCCTGTACGCCTCCTGCACCCACGGCCGGGCCCTGGGCTTCGTCGGCCGGGCCGCCATCCACCCCCGCCAGCTGCCCGTCATCGAACGGGCCTTCCGGCCCACCCCCGAGGAGATCGCGGCGGCCGTGGCCGTGGTGAAGGCCGCCGCGACCGGCGGGGGCGCCCAGGCCCTGCCCGACGGCCGCTTCGTCGACGCGGCGATCGTCGCGGTGGCCGAACGCACCCTCGCCCTCGCCCGGCGCGTGGCACCCTGACCCGCCGGGGGCCGCGCCACGCGAAGGCGGGAGGCCGCCGGGACGGATGACGTCCCGGCGGCCTCCCGCCCCACATTCGTCGCGTCGGACCCGGATCCCCCGGGCCCGTACCGCCCAGGCCCTCTAAGTGCCGGCCTCCGCCGTCGCGCCCTTCGCACCGGGCCCGGCGTCCTTCGTGTCCCCGGCGCCCTCGGCACTGCCCTCGGCCTCGTCGGCCGCGTCGGCCTGCCCGGTCTTCTCGCTCTTCTCGCTCTTCTCGCTCTTCTCGGAGCTGTCCGCCGCGTCGCCGCCGGTACCGGTCGCCGCACCCGCGGCACCCGGCTCCACGATCTCCTCACGGCCCGGCCGCAGCCGCGCCGAGAGCACGATGTACACCACCGCGAGAACGAAGACGATCAGCGCCGTCCAGACGTTGAGCCGCAGCCCGAGGACCTCGTGCGCCTCGTCGACCCGCAGATACTCGATCCACGCGCGGCCCGCGCAGTATCCGGCGACGTACAGCGCGAAGGCCCGGCCGTGCCCGAGCCGGAAGCGCCGGTCGGCCCAGATGACCAGCAGGGCGACGCCGACGCACCACAGCGACTCGTAGAGGAACGTCGGGTGGTACGTGCCCGCCACCCGGTTCGGCCCCTCGGAGATCTCCAGTGCCCACGGCAGATCCGTCGGCTTGCCGTACAGCTCCTGGTTGAACCAGTTGCCCCAGCGGCCGATGGCCTGGGCGAAGGCGATACCGGGCGCCAGGGCGTCGGCCCAGGCGGGAAGGGGGATGCCCCGGCGGCGGCAGCCGATCCAGGCGCCGACGGCGCCGAAGGAGATCGCGCCCCAGATACCGAGCCCGCCCTCCCAGATCTTGAAGGCGTCCACCCAGTTCTTACCGTCGCTGAAATACAGCTGGTAATCGGTGACCACATGGTAGATACGGCCGCCGACGAGGCCGAAGGGGACGGCCCAGACGGCGATGTCGGCCACGGTCCCGGCCGTGCCGCCGCGGGCGATCCAGCGCTTGTTGCCGTACCAGACGGCCACGAAGACACCGAGAATGATGCTGAGTGCGTAGCCGCGCAGCGGCAGCGGTCCGAGGTGGATCGCTCCGGACGACGGGCTCGGAATGAAGGCAAGGTCCATGACGGGTCCGACGCTACCTTGCTTAGCAGTGGAAGCGGCAAGCGCCCGGGGCAACGTCTGAGTAACTCATGGGCCCGCCCATCGCCCCGGAGACCGTACGACAACCCCCCGACGAGCCCGTGACCCGGCCGGCCCGTCCCCCGGTGGCAGGGGGTGTCACCAGGGGCGTCGAGAGGTTGACGCGCGGTCGCTAGGAGCCCGCGGCGGAGCCGGACGGCACCGTCCCCGGCTTCTTGCCCTTGTTCGCCGCCTCGACCCACTTCTTCAGGTTCTCCGGGGAGATCTGCTTGCCGTCCTTCTCCGGGAAGATCGACTCACCGTTGAGCAGGATGGTCGGGGTGCCCCTGAAGCCGCCTTCCGCGAACGCCTTGTTCGACTTCGCGACCCACGAGTCGTGCCGTCCGTCCTTCACACAGGCGCGGAACTCGGGGGTGTCGAGCCCCTCGACCTTGCCCGCCAGCTCGATCAGCCGGTCGTTGTCCGCGAATTTGTCGTCCGGCTCCGGCGGCTGGTTCCGGTAGAGCACGTCGTGGTACGGGGAGAACTTGCCGACGTCCTGGGCGCAGGCGACCGCGTTCGCCGCGCGGAGCGATCCGCTGCCGCCCATATTGCCGTCGATGATGGTCGCGAAGTGGTACTCGACCTTCAGCTGGCCGGCGCCCTCCAGATCGTGGATGGCCTCGCGCATCACGTTCTCGTACTGGGCGCAGACGGGGCAGCGGAAGTCCTCCCAGACGGTGAGCGTCGACGGCGCGTCCGCGGCGCCCACGGGGATCGCCAGACGTCCCTTGCCCTGGGCTCCCGCGGGCGCCAGCGGCGGGCCCGCGGTGGAGCTGTCGTCGCCTCCGCCGCTCCCCTTGTCGGCGTTGGCCGCGATCACCCCGACCACGGCCGCCAGACCGAGGACCGCGACCACGGCCGTGGAGACGACCAGCGTCCGCCGCCGCCGTTCACGGGACCGCTCCAGCGCGTGCTCCCGCTCGATCCGCTCGCGCGGGGTCGGCTTCCGCCCGCCATTGCCGCTCTTCTGCTCGTGCTTCTCGTTCACACCGGGCCAACGAACCGGGGAGGCACACCCGCGCCTCCCCGGTCCCAGATCCACCCGTACGAGCTATGCGTTCATCAAGCGCGCGCCGGGTGTACACAACCCGCGCTCCGGCTCACGCCGGTGCAGCGCCGCTCCGCCGCGCTCCGGCGCGTACCCCGGTCGCCAGTTCGGCGGCCAGTTCCCGGACGGCCGTGAGACCGGCCGCCGGGTCGGGGGCGTCGAGCATCCGCTTGACGAAGGCGGAGCCCACGATCACCCCGTCCGCGAAGGCCGCGACCTCCTCGGCGTGCGCGGCCGTCGACACCCCGATACCGACGCAGACGGGCAGCTCGGTCGTGGCGCGGACGCGCCGTACCAGGTCCTCCGCCTGTTCGCCGACGGACTCACGGGTGCCGGTGACGCCCATCAGGGACGCGGCGTACACAAAGCCGGATCCGGCTTCGGTGATCGTCGCGATCCGGTCGTCCCGGCTGCTCGGGGCGAGCACGAACACCGTGCCCAGGCCGTGCTTGGCGGCGTGTTCACGCCACAGTCCGGACTCCTCGACCGGCAGGTCGGGCAGGATGCAGCCCGCGCCGCCCGCCTCGGCCAGTTCGGCGGTGAACCGCTCGACGCCGTAGCGGTCGACGGGATTCCAGTACGTCATCACCAGGATCGGCTTCCCGGTGGCGGCGTGCGCCTCGCGGACCGTGCGCAGGACGTCGGCGATCCGCACACCGCCGCGCAGGGCGATGTCGTCGGCGGTCTGGATCACCGGTCCGTCGAGGACCGGGTCGCTGTGCGGCAGTCCGATCTCGACGATGTCGGCACCGCCGTCGAGGGCCGCCTTCGCCGCCTCGATGCCGCCGTCCACGGTCGGGAACCCGGCCGGGAGGTAGGCGATCAGGGCGGCCCGTCCCTCGGCCTTCGCCGCGGCCAGCGTCTCGTCCAGCAGGGTCAGGTTCCCGGTCACTTCGCGTCCTCCCCGTCGTACAGCCCGAAGTAGCGGGCGGCGGTGTCCATGTCCTTGTCGCCGCGGCCGGAGAGGCTGACCACGATCAGTCCGTCCGGGCCGAGTTCACGGCCGACGTCCAGGGCGCCGGCGAGGGCGTGCGAGGACTCTATGGCCGGGATGATGCCCTCGGTACGCGACAGCAGCAGCAGGGCCTCCATCGCCGCCGCGTCGGTGACCGGGCGGTACTCGCCCCGTCCACTGTCCTTGAGATAGGCGTGCTCGGGGCCGATACCGGGGTAGTCGAGCCCGGCGGAGATCGAGTACGGCTCCGTGATCTGGCCCTCGTCGTCCTGGAGGACGTACGAGCGCGAACCGTGGAGTATCCCCGGTTCGCCGACGGTGAGGGTGGCGGCGTGCTCCCCGCTGTCGACGCCGTGGCCGGCGGCCTCGCAGCCGATCAGGCGGACCCCGGCGTCCGGGATGAAGGCGTGGAACAGGCCGATGGCGTTGGATCCGCCGCCGACGCAGGCGACGGCGGCGTCGGGCAGCCGGCCAGCCCGCTCGACGATCTGGCGGCGCGCCTCGACCCCGATGACCCGGTGGAAGTCGCGGACCATGGCCGGGAAGGGGTGGGGTCCCGCGACCGTGCCGAAGAGGTAGTGGGTGTGGTCGACATTGGCGACCCAGTCGCGGAACGCCTCGTTGATGGCGTCCTTCAGGGTCCGGCTGCCGGAGGCGACCGGGATCACCTCGGCGCCCAGCATCCGCATCCGGGCGACGTTCAGCGCCTGCCGCTGCGTATCGATCTCGCCCATGTAGATGGTGCATTCAAGGCCGAACAGGGCGCAGGCGGTGGCGGTGGCCACGCCGTGCTGTCCGGCGCCGGTCTCGGCGATGACCCGGGTCTTGCCCATCCGCCGGGTGAGCAGCGCCTGGCCCAGCACATTGTTGATCTTGTGCGAGCCGGTGTGGTTGAGGTCCTCCCGCTTGAGGAAGATCCGTGCGCCCCCGGCGTGCTCGGCGAACCGGGGCACCTCGGTCAGGGCGCTGGGCCGGCCGGTGTAGTTGACCAGCAGGTCGTTCAGCTCGGCCGTGAAGGCGGGGTCGGACTTGGCCTTGTCGTACTCGACGGCGACCTCGTCGACGGCGGCGACGAGGGCCTCGGGGATGAACTTGCCGCCGAAGGCACCGAAGTAGCCCGCGGCGTTCGGAACCCGGCCTTCGGGGTCCGGTACGAAGAAATCAAAGGTTTCTGCGGAAGAAGACATCCGGCGTACTCCTCGGGGGCCCTCGGCCCCCATCCTGGTGTGCGGATCTGATCGTCGACGAGGTACGGGCGTACGCGTGCCCTGCCGCGGCCCTCGCCGCCGGTGGTACGGCGACGGGGCGTACCGTCCGGGTACGGCCGGTCACGGGCCCGGAAAGCTCCGGTGGCCCGGTTCCGCGGTCGTCCCGTGGCGGTTTCGGCGGAGGGTCAGCCGCGTACGCGGCGTCGGGGCCATCGCATGCCGTTGACCTGGCCGGGCTCGGAGCCGATCACATACCGCACCCGGCGTCCGTGCACCCGCCGCGCCGGGGCGCGGCAGCCGCGGGGACGGCAGCCGCGCGCGAGGCGGGCGTACGCGTCCCCGGGGGCCGGGCGCGGGCGGCGGACGACGACGGGCACGGTGGGATCAGCTCCGTCCGTGGCGCAGCGCCGGGTGGGCGCCCGCGGCGACCAGGTCGGCGACGGCGGTCTTCGGGTCGCGGCCGGTGACGAGGGACTCGCCGACCAGGACCGCGTCGGCGCCCGCGTTGGCGTAGGCGATCAGATCGTGCGGGCCGCGGACCCCGGACTCGGCGATCTTGACGACATTCGCCGGGATCTCCGGGGCGACCCGCTCGAAGGTGGAGCGGTCCACCTCAAGCGTCTTCAGATTACGGGCGTTGACGCCGATGACGCGGGCGCCGGCGGCGAGGGCGCGCTCGGTCTCGTCCTCGTCGTGCACCTCGACCAGCGGGGTGAGACCGATCGACTCGGCCCGTTCGATCAGGGAGACCAGGGCTTCCTGCTCCAGGGCCGCGACGATCAGCAGCGCCAGATCGGCGCCGTAGGCGCGGGCCTCCCACAGCTGGTACGCGGTGACGATGAAGTCCTTGCGCAGCACGGGGACGTCGACCCGGGCCCGGACGGACTCCAGATCGGCGAGGGAGCCGCCGAAGCGGCGCTGCTCGGTGAGGACGGAGATGGCGGCGGCGCCGCCCGCCTCGTAGTCCGCGGCGAGTCCTGCGGGGTCGGCGATCGCGGCCAGGGCGCCCTTGGAGGGGCTGGAGCGCTTGACCTCGCAGATGACCCGGACGCCTTCACCGCGCAGGGCGGCGGCGCCGTCCTTGGCGGGCGGGGCCTGGGCGGCGCGCTCCTTGAGCTCGTCGAGGCCGACGCGCGTCTGCCGCTCCGCGAGGTCGGCGCGTACGCCGTCGATGATCTCGTCGAGCACACTCACGCGAGGGGCCCCCTTCCGGGACGGTCATGCTGATCAGCATCGTTCATGTCGATGGTATCCGCAGCGCGCGCCCCGCCCCGCATCCGGTGGATACCTGTCCCACGGGCTGGGACCGCGAGGGTCGCTCCGTGGACGGAGGGACGGTACGGCCGGGTCAGGGGGCGAGCGCGGAGCCGAAGGGCAGATTCCGCACGACGCTGAAGACCAGCACGGCCGCGCCGATCGCCCACCACCAGAAGGGCTGGACGGCGATCCGCCAGGTCGCCCCTGGGACGCCCCGGGCGGCCCGGACGATCCAGAGGGTCCACAGGACGAGGAAGACGCCGTAGCCGACGACGGCCGGGGCGTTGGCGCCGAAGGCCGTGCCGAGGTCCCCGTGGACGAAGGCGTGCGCGCTGCGCAGCCCGCCGCAGCCGGGGCAGTAGATGCCGGTGAAGCGCAGCAGCGGGCAGGCCGGGTAGTGGCCGGGCTCGTTGGGGTCCACGGTCCCGACATAGGCGAAGGCCGCGCCGACGGCGGCCAGCGTCCCCACGGGGGCGGCGAGCCGCCGCCACAGGGGCCGGGGCCCGGGAGCCGGGGGCGCGGCCGGTGCGGATGCGGCCGGTACGGGCGGGGCCGACGAGGCCGGTACGGGCGCCAGCGGCGCGGGTCCGGGCGGTGCCGACGGGGCGGGTCCGGGCGGTGCCGACGGGGCGGGTCCGGGCGGTGGTGGCTCCTCCCGTGCCGACGGGGCATGGGCTTCCGGCGCCCCGGGGGCCCGGGGTGTGCCGGGCGGGGGCTCGGAGCCGGGTGCTGCGGGCGTTGTCGTGGCGTCCACCGTGCGATTCTCCCCGGAGAAACGGAAAGGCGCAGCCCGGACTCACCGGGTCTGCGCCTCGCGTCGTACGGCCGTCACCGGCCGGCTGCCCCCGTGGGGGCGTGCGGCGCCGGTCAGGCGCCGCTGCGGGCCGCCACACGCGCGGCCACGATCCGGCCGGCCTGCTCACGGGCGGCCTTGCGCTCCGCGGTCTCCTTGCGCGCGCCGAGGCCCGCGGCCCGCATGCCCATGCCCACGACGCCGCCGAGTACGACGATCACCAGGCCGAGCCAGAAGCCCGCGGGGCTGGCGGCGACCATGAAGACACCGGATACGCAGAAGCCGATGAAGGAGATGCTGGCACCGGTCCAGGCGGCCGGGGTGTGTCCGTGGTCGTGGCCCGACATGTAATGACTCCTCTTGTTGCCGAGTGCGCGGAGCGCGCGTGTGGTGCGGGCGCGGCGGCGGTGCGACGCGCCCAGGGGGGTGTGAGCCGGGGGGCTCGCATCCCATTGTCCCGTACTTCCGGTCCACCCGGACGGCAGGGTGACCGGTCTGACATCACGCTCCGCCGCGCGGTGCCTCCGGACCGTGCGGGGAGTCCGGCCCGCCGGGCCCGTCGGTGGGGTCCTCGCCCCGGTCGAGGGCCTTCCAGAGGTCCTCGGGGCGGTCGGGGTCGACCGCGGGCGCTTTCCGGGGTGCGCCGGCGCGTTCGTAGCGGCCGGACATCGCGGGCCAGAGCGTTCCGTAGCGCAGGGCGAGCAGTCCGGCGGCCATGATCAGCAGCCCGGCGGCGGCGGTCACGTACGGCCAGGGGGTATGGGTGAGGGAGCCGATCGCGGCGGCGGTGTCACCGGTGGTCTCCGCCGCCTTCTCGTCGAGGGCGTCGCGGTCGGACGCCCCGAGGAACGCGGCGACTGCGGCGCCCGCGCCGCTGAGGGTCAGCAGGGCCGCGACGACGGTCCGGCCCTTCCTCCGTACGGCGAAGACCGCGACGAGCGCGGCGAGGCCGACGACGGCGAGGGCGCTGGGCACCCCGGTGATGTCACCGCCTTCGGCGCTCAGCGACAGGGCGCCGCCCGGGGCCCGGGCCGTGCCCTCGGCCCAGGTCCGGCCGGACGCGAGCAGGGCGACAGCGGCTCCGGCCGCGCCGAGGAGGAGGGCGGCGGCGAGGGTCCGGCGGCCCGTGGCGGCGCCGCCGGCCGTCGCGGCGGCACCGGCCTGGACGCCGGCACGGGGCTGGGGTACGGGAACAGCGCTCACGCCCCCACTATCCCCTATGCGCCCGCGGGCCCGGCAGCCGCCCTCGCCGGGCCCCCGGCGTCGCGGTCCCGCGACGGGGCGGAGGTCCAGGTCCCGGTGTCCGTCATACGGTTGGCGGTGTGGACGGCCCGGAGCACCGCCGCCGCCTTGTTGCGGCACTCGGTGTCCTCGGCGACCGGGTCGGAGTCCGCCACGACTCCGGCCCCGGCCTGCACATACGCCGTACCGTCCCGCAGCAGGGCGGTCCTGATGGCGATCGCGGTGTCGGAGTCCCCGGCGAAGTCGAGATAGCCGACACAGCCGCCGTACAGCCCGCGCCGGGAGGGTTCGAGTTCGTCGATGATCTGCATGGCCCGGGGCTTGGGCGCCCCGGAGAGCGTCCCGGCCGGGAAGCACGCGGTCAGGACGTCGAAGGCGGTACGGCCTTCGGCGACCCTGCCGGTCACGGTCGAGACGATGTGCATCACATGGGAGTACCGCTCGACGGACATGAAGTCGACGACCTCGACGGAGCCGGGTTCGCAGACCCGGCCCAGGTCGTTGCGGCCGAGGTCGACCAGCATCAGGTGCTCGGCCCGCTCCTTGGGGTCGGCGAGCAGCTCCTCGGCGAGGTCGTGGTCCTCCTGCGGGGTGGCGCCGCGCGGCCGGGTCCCGGCGATGGGGTGGACCATGGCGTGCCCGTCCTCGACCTTCACCAGGGCCTCGGGGCTGGAGCCCACCACGTCGAAGGCGGCGCCGCCGTCGGCGTCCGGGAAGCGGATCAGATACATGTACGGGCTGGGGTTGGTGGCCCGCAGCACCCGGTAGACGTCGAGGGCGCTCGCCGTGCACGGCGTCTCGAACCGCTGGGAGGGCACGACCTGGAACGCCTCGCCCGCGCGGATGCGCTCCTTGATGTCGTCGACGGCCTTCTGATACTGCTCGCCGCCCCACAGCGCGGTGAACTCGGGCAGCTCGGACGGGGGCAGGGCGGCCGGCGGGGAGGCGAGCGGCCGGGCGAGATCGCGCTCCATGGCGTCCAGCCGGGCGACGGCGTCCGTGTACGCCTCGTCGACGCCGGTGGCCAGGTCGTTGTGGTTGATGGCGTTGGCGATCAGCAGGACGGTGCCGTCCCAGTGGTCGAGGACCGCGAGGTCGGAGGTGAGCAGCATGGTCAGCTCGGGAAGCCGCAGATCGTCGCGGTCGCCGGGACCGATCTTCTCCAGCCGGCGCACGATGTCGTACCCGAGGTAGCCGACCATGCCGCCGGTGAAGGGCGGCAGCCCGGCGCCCGGGTCGTGGGGGGTGTGGAGGGTCTCGACGGTGGCCCGCAGCGCGGCCAGCGGGTCGCCGTGCTCGGGGACGCCGACGGGCGGGGTCCCGATCCAGTGGGCCTGGCCGTCGCGCTCGGTCAGGGTGCTCGCGCTGCGGACGCCGACGAACGAGTACCGCGACCAGGACCGGCCGTTCTCGGCGGATTCGAGGAGGAAGGTGCCGGGGCGTTCGGCGGCGAGCTTGCGGTAGAGCGCGACGGGGGTGTCGCCGTCGGCGAGGAGCCGGCGGCTGACGGGGATCACGCGGCGGTCGGCGGCCAGGGCGCGAAAGGTGCTGAGGTCCATGGTCATGGCGCCGGACCCTACTCGCCGAGGGGGAGGACGTCGGCGTCGAAGCAGGTCCGGTCGCCGGTGTGGCAGGCGGCCCCGACCTGGTCGACCTTGACGAGCACGGTGTCGGCGTCGCAGTCGAGCGCGACGGACTTGACGTGCTGGACATGGCCGGAGGTGTCGCCCTTGACCCAGTACTCCCCCCGGCTGCGGGACCAGTAGGTGGCACGGCCCGTGGTGAGGGTGCGGTGGAGCGCCTCGTCGTCCATCCAGCCCAGCATCAGCACCTCACCGGTGTCGTACTGCTGGGCGATGGCGGGGACGAGCCCGTCGGCGGAGCGCTTGAGACGCCCGGCGACGGCGGGGTCGAGGGGGCCTGGGGTGCCACTGCTGGTCATGACGCCATTGTGCCGTGCCCGGCCGGTGCGCAGGCCCGTTGTCCACAGGCCGGACCCCGCCGGGCCCGCCGGTGGGCGCGCGGGACGGGGTTGTCCACAGGCACGGCTCCCCCACTGGGCACTCCCGGGGCACCCGCCGTACGCTGGCGGACATGTCGACCCATGCCAAGCGTGAACGACTTCTGCTCGCCGATCTCCTCGAAGGCGTCGGCCCGGACGCCCCGACCCTGTGCGACGGCTGGCGGGCCCGGGATCTGGCCGCCCATGTCGTCGTCCGGGAGCGCCGCCCCGACGCGGCGGGCGGCATCGTGATCGGGCCCCTGAAGAACCGTCTGGAGCGGGTCCAGGCGGAGTTCGCGGCGAAGCCGTACGAGGAGCTGATCCAGCTGATCCGTACGGGACCGCCGCGGATGTCCCCGCTGGGAATCAAGCAGCTGGACGAGGCGGCGAACACGGTCGAGTTCTACGTCCACGCCGAGGACGTGCGGCGGGCCCAGCCCGACTGGACGGCCAGACCGCTGGACCGGGTCTTCGAGGACGCCCTGTGGGCCCGGCTGGAGAAGGCGGCCCGGCTGCTGGGCCGGAAGTCCCCGGCGGGCCTGGTGCTGCGCCGTCCGGACGGCCAGACGGTGGTGGCCCACCGGGGCGCCCCGGTGGTCACGGTCACCGGCACCCCCGGTGAGCTGACGATGTTCGTCTTCGGCCGCCAGGACGTGGCCCAGGTCGACCTCGCGGGCGACCCGGAAGCGGTGGAGAAGGTCCGCGGCTCCCGCCTCGGCCTCTCCAAGTAACCCCCGGCCCCGCCCGACTACCCGGGCCGCCCCCGGTACCCGGCTCACCCAAGGGGGGCGAGCCGGAGGTGTCCAGGGGCGCGGGGAACTGCGCGACCAGCCATGTGCGGTCCGCGGACCGCGAACAAAGCCACAGCCGCCGGACGCGGCCCGGGTAGTCGAGCCGCGCCCCCAAGAACCAAGGCGCTGGGGGTCCCCCCATCGCCGAAGGCATAGGGGGCGGAACTGCGCGACCAGCCACCCACGGTCCGCAGACCGCGAACAAAGCCACAGCCACCGGGCGCCGCCCGGTTGTCGGCCCACCCCCCGGGAGGGGAAGCGTCAGCGGACCGGGTGGCCCGTCTCGCGGAGGGCCGTCTTGACTTCGGAGATCCGGAGGTCGCCGAAGTGGAAGACGGAGGCCGCGAGGACCGCGTCGGCGCCAGCGTCGATCGCGGGCGCGAAGTCCGCGAGACGGCCCGCGCCACCGCTGGCGATCACCGGGACCGTGACGTGCTTCCGGACGGCCGCGATCATCTCGGTGTCGTAGCCGTCCTTGGTGCCGTCGGCGTCCATCGAGTTGAGCAGGATCTCGCCCGCGCCCAGCTCGGCGGCCCGGTGCGCCCACTCGACCGCGTCGGTCCCGGTGCCCCGGCGCCCGCCGTGGGTGGTGACCTCGAAGGAGCCCCCGGGGGTGCGACGGGCGTCCACGGAGAGCACCAGCACCTGGCGGCCGAAGCGCTCCGCGATCTCCCGGATCAGCTCGGGCCTGGCGATGGCCGCGGTGTTGACGCCGACCTTGTCGGCGCCCGCGCGCAGCAGCCGGTCCACATCGTCGGCGGAGCGGACCCCGCCGCCGACGGTGAGCGGGATGAAGACCTGCTCGGCGGTGCGGCGCACCACGTCGTAGGTGGTCTCACGGTTGCCGGACGAGGCGGTGATGTCGAGGAAGGTCAGCTCGTCGGCGCCTTCGGCGTCGTACAGCTTGGCCATCTCGACAGGGTCGCCCGCGTCCCGCAGGTTCCGGAAGTTGACGCCCTTGACGACCCGCCCGTTGTCGACGTCGAGGCAGGGGATGACCCGTACGGCGAGCGTCATACGGAGGCCACCGCCACGAGGGCGTCCTCCAGCGTGAACGCCTCGGCGTAGAGCGCCTTGCCGACGATCGCGCCCTCGACGCCCCGGGGCACGAGTCCGGCGATGGCCCTCAGGTCGTCGAGGGACGAGACGCCGCCGGAGGCGACGACGGGCTTGTCGGTGGCGGCGCAGACGTTGGCGAGCAGCTCCAGGTTGGGGCCCTG
Organism: Streptomyces sp. NPDC059248; assembly: GCF_042753905.1. Classification (NCBI taxonomy): domain Bacteria; kingdom Bacillati; phylum Actinomycetota; class Actinomycetes; order Kitasatosporales; family Streptomycetaceae; genus Streptomyces; species Streptomyces sp. NPDC059248. The sequence continues at coordinate 16,509 of NZ_JBHYZV010000068.1, forward strand.
GAGGGTGCCGTCCTTGGCGATGTCGGTGACGACGTAGCGGGCGCAGCCCTCGGAGTCGAGCCGGGCGAGGGTCTCGTACAGATCGCCGCCGTCGCGGGTCCAGCCGCGGCCCCGGAGGGTGGTGCCGCGGACATCGAGTCCGACGGCGATCCGGTCGCCGTACTCGGCGATGACCTTGGCGACCCACTCGGGGGTCTCCAGCGCCGCGGTGCCCAGGTTGACCCGGGTACAGCCGGTGGCGAGCGCGGCGGCCAGCGACGCGTCGTCGCGGATTCCGCCGGACAGTTCGACCTTGATGTCCATGGCGCTCGTGACCTCGGCGATCACGGCCCGGTTGTCGCCGGTGCCGAACGCGGCGTCCAGGTCGACCAGGTGGAGCCACTCGGCGCCGGAGCGCTGCCAGGTGAGGGCCGCCTCCAGGGGGGAGCCGTACGAGGTCTCGGAGCCGGACTCGCCGTGGACGAGGCGTACGGCCTGTCCGTCGCGGACGTCGACGGCGGGGAGGAGTTCGAGCGTGGTCACAGTGTTCCGATCCAGTTGGTCAGCAGCTGGGCGCCGGCGTCGCCGGACTTCTCGGGGTGGAACTGCGTCGCCCACAGGGCGCTGTTCTCCACGGCGGCGACGAAGCGCTCGCCGTGGGTGGCCCAGGTGATGTGCGGGGGGCGGATCGCGGCGTTGGTGATCTCCAGCTCCCAGTCGTGCACGGCGTACGAGTGCACGAAGTAGAAGCGTTCTTCCGGGTCGACTCCGGCGAACAGGGCGCTGTCCCCGGGCGCGTCGACGGTGTTCCAGCCCATGTGGGGGACGACGGGCGCCTTCAGCGGGCCGACCGTGCCGGGCCATTCGTCGAGCCCCTCGGTCTCCACGCCGTGTTCGATGCCCCGGGCGAAGAGGATCTGCATGCCGACGCAGATGCCGAGGACGGGCCGGCCGCCGGAGAGGCGGCGGCCGACGATCCAGTCGCCGCGGGCGGCGCGCAGTCCGTCCATACAGGCGGAGAAGGCGCCCACACCGGGCACGAGGAGCCCGTCGGCGTTCATGGCGCGGTCGAAGTCGCGGGTTATCTCGACATCGGCGCCGACCCGGGCCAGGGCCCGCTCGGCGGAGCGGACGTTGCCGAAGCCGTAGTCGAAGACGACCACCGATTTGGCGCTCATGACCACACGCCCAGCCGGAGGACGCCCGCGGTCAGGGCCATGCCCGCGGCGATGGACAGCAGGACGACGACGCCCTTGGGGAGGCCCTGCTTGGCGAAGGAGTACACACCGCCGAGGAAGAAGAGCCCGACCACGATCAGGATGGTGGAGAGGGTGTTCACAGGGCCCCCTTCGTGGAGGGGAGGATTCCGGCGGCGCGCGGGTCGCGCTCGGAGGCGTAGCGCAGGGCCCGGGCGAGCGCCTTGAACTGGCACTCGACGATGTGGTGGGCGTTGCGGCCGTAGGGCACGTGGATGTGCAGGGCGATCTGCGCCTGGGCGACGAAGGACTCGAAGATGTGCCGGGTCATCGTCGTGTCGTAGGCGCCGATCATGGGCGCCATGTTCTCCGGCTCGGTGTGTACGAGGTACGGGCGGCCGGAGAGGTCGACGGTGACCTGGGCGAGGGACTCGTCGAGCGGGACGGTGCAGTTGCCGAACCGGTAGATGCCGACCTTGTCGCCCAGGGCCTGCTTGAAGGCGGCGCCGAGCGCGAGGGCGGTGTCCTCGATGGTGTGGTGGGTGTCGATGTGCAGATCGCCCTCGGTCTTGACCGTCAGGTCGAAGAGTCCGTGCCGGCCGAGCTGGTCGAGCATATGGTCGTAGAAGCCGACCCCGGTCGACACATCGGTCTTTCCGGTGCCGTCGAGATCGATCTCGACGGCGACGGCCGTCTCCTTGGTGGTGCGTTCGACCCGCCCAACGCGGCTCATGTGCTCTGCTCCTTCTTCAACTCAGCGGCGGCGTCGAGGAACGCGTCGTTCTCGGCGGGGGTGCCCGCGGTGACCCGCAGCCAGCCCGGGACGCCGTTGTCGCGGACGAGGACTCCCCGGTCGAGGATCCGGCTCCACGCTTCGTGCGCCCCGGCCGCGCCGTCGAATCGTCCGAACTGGACGAAGTTGGCGTCGGACTCGGTGACCTCGTAGCCGATGGCACGCAACTCGGTGACCAGGCGGTCACGCTCGGTCTTGAGCTGCTCGACGTACCCGAGCAGGGTATCGGTGTACTCCAGCGCCGCGAGGGCGGTGGCCTGGGTGACGGCGGAGAGGTGGTACGGCAGCCGGACCAGCTGGACCGCGTCGACGACGGCCGGGTCGGCGGCGAGATAGCCGAGCCGGAGCCCGGCGGCGCCGAACGCCTTGGACATGGTCCGGGAGACCACCAGGTTCGGCCGGCCCTCGATCAGCGGCAGCAGGCTGGGGCGGTGGCTGAACTCGACGTACGCCTCGTCCACCACGACCAGGGACGGCCGGGCCGCCTGGGCGGCCTCGTAGAGCGCCAGCACGGTCTCCGCGGCGACGGCCGTACCGGTGGGATTGTTGGGGGAGGTGATGAAGACCACATCGGGCCGGTGCTCGGCGACGGCCCGGCGGGCGGCGTCGATGTCGATCGTGAAGTCGTCGTTGCGGGGGCCGGAGAGCCAGGCGGTGCCGGTGCCCCGGGAGATCAGCCCGTGCATCGAGTACGACGGTTCGAAGCCGATCGCGGTACGGCCCGGCCCGCCGAAGGTCTGCAGCAGCTGCTGGATGACCTCGTTGGAGCCGTTGGCGGCCCAGACCTGGCCGGTGGTGACATGGTGGCCGGCGGTCCGGCTCAGATACTCCGCGAGCCGGGTCCGCAGCTCGACCGCGTCCCGGTCCGGGTAGCGGTTGAGGCCGCGCGCGGCCTCCCGGACCCGTTCGGCGATCCGCTCGACCAGCGGCTCGGGGAGCGGATAGGGGTTCTCGTTGGTGTTGAGCTGGACCGGGACGTCGAGCTGGGGGGCGCCGTACGGGGACTTGCCGCGCAGCTCGTCGCGGATCGGCAGATCGTCGATCCGCACGCGTCGCGGGGTGGTCGGGTCGGTCACTGGCCCGGCACCTTCCAGCCGAAACGGGCCTTGAGGGCGGCGCCGTGGGCGGGCAGGTCCTCGGCCTCGGCGAGGGTGACCACGTGGTGGGTGACCTCGGCGAGGGCGTCGCGGGTGTAGTCCACGACGTGGATGCCGCGCAGGAAGGACTGGACGGAGAGCCCGGAGGAGTGGCAGGCGCAGCCGCCGGTGGGCAGGACGTGGTTGGAGCCCGCGGCGTAGTCGCCGAGGGAGACCGGCGACCAGGGGCCGACGAAGATCGCGCCCGCGTTCCTTACCCGGTCGGCGACGGCGGCGGCGTCGGCGGTCTGGATCTCCAGGTGTTCGGCGCCGTACGCGTCGACGACCCGCAGGCCCTCGTCGACACCGTCGACGAGGACGATCGCGGACTGCCGGCCGCCGAGGGCGGGCACGATCCGTTCGTCGGCGTGCCGGGCGGCGGCGACCTGCGGCTTCAGCTCCCGCTCGACCGCTTCGGCGAGTTCGGCGGAGTCGGTGACCAGAACGGCGGCGGCCAGCGGGTCGTGCTCGGCCTGGCTGATCAGGTCGGCGGCGATGTGCGCCGGGTCGGCGTCGGCGTCGGCGAGGACCGCGATCTCGGTCGGTCCGGCCTCGGTGTCGATCCCGATCCGGCCGGTGAAGTAGCGCTTGGCGGCGGCGACCCAGATATTGCCGGGCCCGGTGACCATGTTCGCGGGGGCGCACTCGTCGGTGCCGTAGGCGAACATGGCGACCGCCTGGGCGCCGCCCGCCGCGTACACCTCGTCCACACCGAGCAGGGCGCAGGCGGCGAGGATGGTGGGGTGCGGCAGTCCGCCGTGTTCCTTCTGCGGCGGCGACGCGAGCGCGATCGACCCGACTCCGGCCTCCTGCGCGGGCACCACGTTCATGATCACGGAGGAGGGGTAGACGGACCGGCCGCCGGGCGCGTACAGCCCGACCCGCTCGACGGGGACCCACTTCTCGGTGACCGTGCCGCCGGGGACGACCTGGACGGTGTGGTCCGTACGGCGCTGGGCCCGGTGGACGATCCTGGCCCGGCGGACGGACTCCTCCAGGGCGGCCCGCACGGCGGGATCGAGGGCCTCCAGCGCCGCGGTGAGGGCGGCGGCGGGCACCCGGATCCGCTCCAGGACGACCCCGTCGAAGCGTTCCGCGTACTCGATCAGCGCCGCGGTGCCGCGATGGCGTACGTCCTCGCAGATGGGCCGCACCTTCTCCAGGGCGGCTTCCACGTCGAACTCGGCACGGGGCAGCAGGTCGCGCAGGGCGGCCCCCTCGGGGAGGGCTTCGCCGCGCAGATCGATTCGGGAGATCACAACGACAATTCTCTCAGACCCGGAACCGGGGCCGTTCCCCGTATCACTGGCTGATACACAGCCCGTGGCACTCACGGGTGATCCATGACCACTAGCGTTCACCCCGTCACTCAGCGGGAATAACGGCTGTACGCACCCGGGTACGGGAGTCGCGCGACGCCGTCGAGGAACGGGGGATGCGCAGTGACCGAGCCGTCGGCCAACGGTCCGCCGGACGGGCTGAGCCCGGCCGAGCTACGTATGTGGAACGCCTTCAGGAACGGCAGCACCTTCGATCTCAGCGATCCCGATCCCCTGCGGAACGACCCCTTCTCGCCGCATCCCTGGGGTCCTGAGCGACAGGTCCGCGCCGATATCGTCGCCCTGCTGCTCCTCGACGGCCCGCCGCCGCGCCCCGGGCGGGTCGCGGCGCTCAAGCTCCGCGGCGTGCAGATCTCCGGCACGCTCAAACTGGCGGGCGGCACAGTCGGCCCCTATGTGGAGCTGCATTCGTGCCGCTTCGACAGTGAGATCCTGATGCCGGAGGCGCATGTCACCACCTTGCGGATGGTGGCCTGCCTCATTCCCAAGCTGGAGGCGGCCCGGCTGCGTACCGAGGGCGATCTCCATCTGCCGCGCTGCCGGGTCGAACACGGCATCCGGCTCACCGACGCCCAGATCGGCACCGATCTGCTGATCAACCAGATCCGGGTACGGCCGGACCGGCGCGGCCGGGCGATCACCGCGGACGGCCTCTCGGTCGCCCAGGACCTCCAGGCCGAGTTGATCGAGACCTACGGCGAGTTCAGTCTGCGGGGCGCGAAGGTCGGGGTGTCCCTGAGTCTGCGGGGCAGCAGGCTGCGGGCGGCGGCCGAGCGGCGGGCGCTGAACGCGCCGCAGCTGAGTGTGGAGCGGACCCTGTATCTGACCGGCGCCTGGGTGAGCGCCGCGACGGGCGACTCCAGCGGTACTCCCCCGTACGGGGTGATCCACACCGGCGCCCGGCGCGGGACCCGGCTCCAGCCCTTCGAGTGCCACGGCGGGGTCCGGCTGGACGACGGCCGGTTCGGCGACGCGATCGATCTGCACCGGGCCCGGCTGGTGATGAACCCGGGCGAGGAGCTGTCGCTGCGCCGGGTCGTCACCCCGGAGCTGCGGTTCAACGCGGAACGGCCCGAGGAGGGCCGGGTGGTGCTCAATGGCGCCAAGGTCGTGACGCTGGTGGACCTGGCGGCGAGCTGGCCGGGGCCCGGCGGTCTGGCGATGGGCGGTTTCGTCTACGAGAACCTGGTGCCGATCGACTCGTTCCCGCTCGCCAGGCGGCTGGCGTGGGTGGAGTCGGCGACCCCCGAATACTCCCCGGAGCCGTACGAACGGCTGGCGACGGTGCTGCGCAACAGCGGTGAGGACGCCGACGCGCGGGAGGTCCTGCTGGCCAAACAGCGGCGGCGGCGCGAGACGCTGCCGTTGGCGGGCAAGTTGTGGGGCCATATCCAGGATCTGACCGTGGCGTACGGCTACCGCCCGGGCCGGGCGGCGCTGTGGATGGCGGTGGTGTGGGCGGCGGGGGCGGTGGCGTTCTCGCGGGGCGAGCCGCGGGCGATCAAGCCGGGCGAGCATCCGGACTTCAACCCGCCACTGTACGCACTGGATCTGCTGATCCCGGTGATCAATCTCGGTCAGGACGGCTACTGGCGGCTGGAAGGCACCTGGCAGTGGATCGCGGCCTGTCTGATCCTGCTCGGCTGGATCCTCGCCACCACGGTGGCGGCGGGCGCGACCCGGCTGCTGAACCGGAACTGACCCAGGGGCGCGCCGGGACGGCCGGGGGCTCATGGAAGTACCCGGGGGCGCGCGGAGGTTCCCGAGCGCTCACCAGGACTCCGGGCGCGCGGGGGCCCGGTGGCTCCCGGGGGCGCGCGAAGACTCCGGAGGGCTCGCGGGAAGCGACGGGATTCGGCCGGACGAGCCGACTTCCGCGCCCCGGCGGGTCGGCCGAAAGCGGTTGCTGTCCGCGCCCACGGGCCGCGGCCCGGCGGAGGATCGACAAGAGCCCCTCGCGATCGTTGCGTTTGTGATGACAGATGTGATGGCAGAGGCCCTTGATGCCCTTGAGATAGAAGGGGACAAAGTGTCTCCTGAGGTGGCGATCCGGGCCGGACCACCAGCGTGTCCCCCCATAACCACCGCTTTTCTTTACGCTCTTTACGGTCTCTTGCCCTGTTGCAGTACAACCTTTCGGCCGCCACCAAAGCTTCACAGCGTTCCGCTGGCAAAGTCCCGGGCCGGGTTTTTCAATGGTCCGCACCATGCCATTGCTCCGCGCCCTGCTGCGCACCGCACGCGTGATCCGCCACACCCCGCGACTTTCGGACGGGTTGCCGCCCGACGACGCGGTACTGCTGGACGTTCCCGACGCACGCGTCGCCCCCACTTTGGTGGCCGCCGCGCTGGGCGACTGGGAGCCCGCTTCGGCGCTGCTGGCGGCGGCCAGGGCGGAGGCCGACTGGGAGAGCCGGGACCGCCATGTGGGACGGCTCGCCGCCTTCGCGTACGCCCGGGACGACTGGCTCGCCCGCTGGCTGGCCGAGACCCCCCGCGACCCGGACGCCCTGGTGGTCAAGGCCGAACTGGAGGTCCGCCGGGCCTGGGACTCCCCGGCCAGGGGCGAGCGGCTGCGGGAGATCGGCCCGCTGATCGACGCCGCCGCCGACTGCGCGCCGCGCGACCCGGTGCCGTGGCGGATCGCCCTCGACCACGCACGCGGCACCCATGCCACGCACACCGCCTTCGAAGCCCTCTGGGAGCAGGCCGTACGCCGCTCCTCGCACCACTACGGCTGCCATGTCGCCGCCCTGCGCTATCTCTCCGCCCAGTGGTACGGCTCCCACCGCGAGTGCTTCGACTTCGCCGAGAAGGCCGCCGACGACGCCCTGCCCGGCTCCCTCATCAAGGCACTGCCGGTCCGGGCCGCCTTCGCCCAGCTCATCAGCGGCGGCTACAGCCCGGTCCACGCCGACCGCATCGACCGGGCCACCGATCTCGCGATCGAGCTCTCCGCCGGACGTCCGGCCGCCCAGCCGGGCCCCGCGGAGGTCCGCAATCTGACGGTCGCGGTCCTGGTGCGCCGGGGCCGCTGGGAGGCGGCGCTGGAGCAGTTCCGGCTGATCGGGCCGTACGCCACCTCGTTTCCGTGGAGCTACTTCTCCGACGATCCCCTGGGCCGGTTCCTCCAGGACCGGGACGGGGTCAGGGCCCGATTGGCGTCGATGACTCCCCTGCGTACGGCATCCCAGCGGACCCGAACAGACCGGGACCGGCCCGCGGCCCATTAGTCTTGTCGGTCGTGACCACCGCACGTCTGCCGCTCTTCCCGCTGAACTCGGTACTGTTCCCGGGGCTCGTCCTGCCCTTGAACGTCTTCGAGGAGCGTTATCGCGCCATGATGCGCGAACTGTTGAAGACGGACGAGTCCCAGCCCCGCCGCTTCGCCGTGGTCGCGATCCGCGACGGCCACGAGGTGGCACCGTCCGCGCCCGGGATGCCGGACCCGACCGGCCTGCCCGAACGCGGCCCGGCCGCGGGCTTCGGCGACGACCCGATCCGGGCGTTCCACTCCATGGGCTGTGTCGCGGACGCGGCGACGATCCGCGAACGCGAGGACGGCAGCTTCGAGGTACTCGCCACCGGTACGACCCGGGTCCGGCTGCTCTCCGTCAGCGACGACGGGCCGTTCCTCACGGCCGAGCTGGAGGACGTCCCCGAGGAGGCAGGCGACGGCGCGGGCGCGCTCGCCGAAGGGGTGCTGCGGGCCTTCCGCACCTATCAGAAACGGCTCGCGGGCGCCCGCGAGCGGACCCTGACCACCCCGGCGGACCTGCCCGACGAACCGTCCGTGGTGTCGTATCTGGTCGCCGCGGCGGCCGTTCTCGACACCCCCGCCAAGCAGCGGCTGCTGGAGGCGCCGGACGTGGCGGCGCGGCTGCGCGACGAGCTGCGGCTGCTGCGGGCGGAGACCGCCGTCATCCGCCATCTGCCCTCGGTACCCGCCGTCGATCTGACCCGGGCGCCCACCAGCCTCAACTGATCCGTACCGGATCGGCCCCACCCCCACCCCCGGCCCGGGGCCCGCTCGGCGGACCGGCCGGCGACCGCGCGAGGAGACCCTGCGCCGTGGCGAAGAAGAACGGCAAGAAGCAGCAGAAGGCGGGCGGCGGGACCCCGGCGACGGTCGCCCTGACGGCCGCGGGCACCGCGTACACCGTGCACGCGTACGAGCACGACCCGGCGTCGCCCTCGTACGGCGAGGAGGCGGCGGAGGCGCTCGGTGTCTCCCCCGACCGGGTCTTCAAGACCCTCGTGGCCGACGTCGACGGCGAACTGACCGTGGCGGTCGTGCCCGTGGCGGGCCAGTTGGACCTGAAGGCCCTCGCGTCGGCGGTCGGGGGCAAGCGGGCGGCGATGGCCGACCCGGCGGCGGCGGAGCGCACCACCGGCTATGTACGGGGCGGGATCTCCCCGCTGGGCCAGCGCAAGCGCCTGCGGACCGTCATCGACGCGTCCGCCGCCGGCCACGCCACGATCTGTGTCTCGGCGGGCCGCCGGGGCCTGGAGGTCGAACTCTCGCCCACCGACCTGGCGGGCCTCACGGGCGCGGTCCTGGCCCCGATCGGGCGGGGGTAGCAGCCGGGGGCACCGATGCCCTGCCGGGTGCCGGGGTTCCCCACGGCGCCGATGCCCTGCCGGGTGGGGTTGTCGGGCGTCCGCGCGCCGTGCATGGCTGATCGCGCAGTTCCCCGCGCCCCCAGAAACCCCGCACGTGGCCGCACCTGCGAAAGCCGGGGTTCCCCACGACGCCGATGCCCTGCCGGGTGCGGAAGTCCGGCGGCCGCGCGCCGTGCATGGCTGATCGCGCAGTTCCCCGCGCCCCCAAAAACCGTCGAGGGGGTCGACGGCGGTCGTGGAGTCGGCTAGGACCGTACTGACGAACCGCAGCCGGGAAGGAGTCCGCCGTGTCCAAACGCACCCGCAAGCGCAAATGGCGCACCCGCAAGGCCAACCACGGCCGTCGCCCCGCGTGACGCCCCGCCGCGCCCCGGGCGACGGGGCGCGGCGCCCGCCGGGTCAGCGGCTGGACGGGCCCCAGGGGTGCTGTCCCGGAGGGTCGGCCGGGGACGGGTCGCGCGGGGAGAAAAGGGCCGTGAGGGCGAGGTGGACGACCATCGCGGCGAGGGGCCAGGTCAGCAGGGCGCCGTAGGACCGCAGCTCCAGCGGGCCGTCGAAGGTGACACCCGGGCCTGCCTTCCGCGCCGCGGCGGCCACGTCGTCCAGCGGGCCGAACCAGAGGCCGATCCGCCAGGCCAGGACCGATCCCAGCAGTCCGCCCAGGGCGAGGGCCACGACCAGCAGCACGCCGCCGTGCCTGCGGTAGAGGAAGACGGCCACCGCGCTGACCGCGCCGAACGCCAGACCGAGCAGGGCGAACGTTCCGTCCGCGCCGATCGCGGCCTCGCCCTCGGAGTTCTTGAGGAAGACTGCCTTGCCGTCGGAGATCAGCGGGACCCGGGGGGCCAGCCACAGCCACAGCAGGCCGAGCCCGATCCCCAGGACGGTGACCGCGACCAGGACGGCCGCGCAGTCCCGCAGGTCCGCTCGGCGCGCGGCCGCGCGCTCGGCCGGATCCGGCGGCTCGAACCCCGGCCAGGCGGTGGGCGCCGGCGGCTCGCCGGGTTCCGGTGCGCGCCAGGGGTTGTCCTCGGGGCCCCGGCCGGACTCGGGATCCGGCCGGTGCGGCGGTGTCAGCGGTGCGGTCACCACGCCATCGTGCCAGGCCGGGGGCGTACGCGCCTCACCGGACGGCCGCCCGGCGATACGCCAGGGTCGCCACGGTGAGCGACACCACACCGACGACGGCGCAGATCCCCAGGTCGACGGCGACACCGGCCCAGTCGGGCCGGGCGTCGAAGGCGCGGGCGAGCGCCTCGACACCGTAGGTGGAGGGCATCAGATCGCGGAGGTAGACGAACGGCTCCGGCAGCCGGGCCGCGGGCAGCACCCCGAGCAGCAGCGCGGCGGACATCCCGAGCTGGCCGAGGAGGGTGGCGAGTTCGGGCCGGGGCGCGAGCAGTCCGAGGGCCGCGCCGAGCCCGGCGAGCGCCGCCCCGGCGAGCGGTACGACGGCCACCAGGACCCACAGGTGGGTCATCGGAAGACCGAACAGCAGACTGCCGGTGACGGCGGTGACGACCGTACCGGGCACGGTGAAGGAGGCGTACGCGCCGGCCGCGCCCAGGACGACGGCCGCGGGCGGCACGGGCAGGGTGGCGTAGTGGTCGAGCCCCCCGCTGCCGCGGAGCTGGCCGAAGTACTGGGCGAGCAGATTGAGCGCCACGAAGGCGACGACCAGGACCGAGGACCCGGCGACGACGGCCCGCGCCTCGGCGCCGCCGTCCACGACCCCGCGCATCAGGACCATGATCCCGACGGACTGGAAGGTCGCCACGAACAGCAGCGGGATCCGGGCCACCCGGGCCCGGGAGAGCTGGGCCCGGTAGACCGCCGCGAGCGACGGCAGCAGCCGGGCCCGCGGCGCCAGCGGGGCCGGGGCGATCGTTTCCGCCTCCGGGCCCGCCCGTTCCGACTCCGTCGTCCGGGTCCGCCCGGACACCGCCTGCACGGGCACGATGCTCACGCCTTGACCAGCCCCTTCGTCGCGTTCCCCCCGAGCGCCAAGTACACGTCCTCCAGGCTGGGCGTCGCGAGCGTGAAGTCGTCGAGCGCCGCGAAGGCCGCGCCGCCCGTGACGGCCGCGACGGCGGCGCGCGCCTCGTCGGGTGCCAGCCTGAGCACCCAGCGCCGCCCGGACTCCTGCGCGAAGGCGCGCAGGGCGGCGACCTCGGGGACGTCCAGGGGCGCGCGTTCCCGCCACACCAGCTCGACCCGGACCTCGCCCGCGATCCGCTCCTTGAGCCCGCCGGGCGTGTCGCAGGCGATGACCCGGCCGCGTTCGAGCACGGCGACCCGGTCGAGCACGGTCTCCGCCTCGATGACGTTGTGGGTGACCAGGACGACGGTCGTACCGTGCTCGGCCCGGCGCCGGTTCACGGCGGCCCAGACGGCTCGGCGGGCGACGGGGTCCATCCCGGTGGTGGGTTCGTCGAGGACGAGGAGGGGGCGCTCGCCGACGAGCGCGGCGGCGACGCAGGCGAGGCGGCGCTCCCCGCCGGAGAGTTTCTTCAGGGCGCGGCCCGCGAGCGGGGTGAGCCCGAGTTCTTCGAGTACGGCGTCGCGCTCGGCCCTGGCCCGGGTCAGTTCGAGGCCGCGCAGTCGTGCGGTGGTCTCGGCGGCGAGGGCGACGGTGAGTTCGTCGAGCGCGGTGGATTCCTGGCCGAGGTAGGCGACGAGCCGGGCGGCGCGTTCCGGGTGGCGTACGAGATCGTGGCCGAGGACCTCGACGCTGCCCGCGTCGGGTCGCATCAGGCCGGTCAACTGGCGGACGAGGGTGGACTTCCCGGCCCCGTTGGGCCCCAGGAGTCCGAAGATCTCCCCGCCCGTGACCTCCAGGCTGATCCCGTCGGTGGCCCTCACCTCGGGGATCGCGGGGACGCCCCGGCGGGCACGCACGGCAGGGTACGTCTTCACCAGCCGCCGCACCACGCACACCGTACTCACGAGGTACGAGAGTACGGGGTCCCCGCCCCGCCGCCGTGCCCGGGTGCCCCCTGCGGGCCCGTCCGGCGGCGGACGGACCCGGCGGGACCGGACGGGTCTACTCCACGGCCGGGGCGTGTTCCGCCGCGGCCCGGACGTCGATCTCGCGCCAGAAGCCGGCCCGGATCGCATAGCGGTCGTGCTCGTCGATCTGGTCGTCCTTGTGCGCCAGCAGGCCGAAGCGGGCCGCGTACCGCAGCAGTTCCCCGTCGATCCGGTGCGGGATCCGGGGGTACATCGTGGAGAGCTTCTGTACGTGGCCGTTCTCGGGGAGGCGCTCCATCCAGCGGCGGGCGAAGACCTGGCCGACCTCGAAGGGGTCGCCGCCGACGGTGGTGATGTCCTCCTCGCGGTCGGCCCAGCGCTGTTCGGCGCTGGTGAGCTGGGCGAGGGTGGGCAGCGACGCGGTCTCCGGCGGCTCCCCGAGGGTGCCGGCCCGGTCGATCCACCCCCGGTCGGAGGACCAGCGCAGGGTGGCGGAGCCGGGCGGCTGCGGCGGCTGGACACCGGGGCCGCGGAGCCCGGCCAGGTCCTTGGGGGTGGGGACGCCCTTGGCCGCGGGGGCGACGGGGATGCCGGAGGGATCGGAAGGATCGGAGGTGGCAGAGGTGGCAGAGGTAGCGGGGGTATCGGAGGTGCCGGTCGCGGGCGCGGCGTCGGGACCGCCGGGTCCGACGGTCTCGGCGACCCCGGCCGCCGCCCGCTCCTGGGCGGCGGCGAGCGCGGACTCGGGCAGCGGCGCGGAGAGGATGGCGGCGATCTCGGGCCGGGGCGCGGGCGGCGGGGCGAGCACCGCCCCGAGGTCCCTGGCGCGGACCGCCCCGGTGATCCAGCTGCGGTCCAGCACCCGTCGCTCGTCCGCCTCGGCGACCAGGTCCTCGGACTGGTTGTAGTCGCCGCCCGCCGCCTGGACGGCCCACAGGTGGACGGCGACGCCGTGTTCCTTCGCGGACATCAGGCCGGGCAGCAGATCACCGTCCCCGGTGACCAGGACGATGTCGGAACAGGCGTGGTTTCTGGCCAGTTCGGTCAGCTCGGCGTGCATCGCCGCGTCCACGCCCTTCTGCGCCCAGCGACCGTCGCTGCGGGTCAGCGCGCCGAGCCTGACGGTGACCCGGGGCATCACCCGCAACCGCCGGTGCTCGGGTTGCGGGACCCGGTCGGGCGCGCCGTCGAACCAGTAGATACGGAGCAGTGGGCGTCCGGTGTCGCTCTCGGCGAGTTCGCGCAACCCCTGGATGAGGGCGGTGTGGTCGACCGTGATCCGGGAGCGGGCCGGTTCGCCCGCCAGCAGACTGGCCGCGGCACCCAGCAGATACCCGGCGTCCACCAGCACAACACAGCGGTCCACGCGCGCCACCCTCTTTCGGAAAACCCCGGGACCGGCCCGGTGTCGTACTCCGGGTCTTCCCCGAGTCTGCCCGAACGGATCGGCACAACCGGCCGGAACTCGATCTTCCGGCGTGGCGGAACCCCGGGGACCTCGGCGTCCAGGCCCTTGACAAGGCACCCTTACCCACCGCAATGATCCAAAATGCGGCGGTTAATCCTGTATGTGAGTCTGGTCGCGTTCCCACGAGGGGCCCCAAGCCGCCCCACCCCGAGGAACGCGATGTGGAGGCAGTCCCATGGCCAAGAACAAGAACCGCAAGGATCGTCATCAGAGCCGCGCCGAGCAGCCCGCGCCGAACCAGGAGCAGGCGAAGGCCACGGCGTACGAGGCCCAGAACCGGCCGCAGACGCAGGCGCAGGGCAGTCCGGCGGACGTCGCGCGCAAGCACCAGCGGCGTTTCGGCCACAACTGACACTGACGCCCGCGGTTCGCCGTACCGCCGGGCCCGGTCCGGGTCCGGCACGGCGGAGGTACGCGAAAGGGGCGCGCCCGTGTGAACGGGCGCGCCCCTGACGTATGCGCGGTCGATTCCCGGCGCGGGTCCGGGGGGGGCGGCGCGGGTCCGGGGGGTCCGGCGCGGGTCCCGGGGGGGGGCCGGCGCGGGTCAGCCCGCGAGGCAGGACGGACCGAGCAGGACCTTCAGATCGCCGAAGAGCGCGGGATCGGGCTGCACCCGGTGCCGGTCGAGCCGGAGCACGGTGGTGCTGCGGGGCCCCTGGAGCTTGATCCGTACCTCGGTGTTCCCCCGGTGGTGGCCGAGGATCTCACCCAGCCTGGTGACCATCGGCGGGGTGACCTTGACGGTCGGGATGGTGACGATCACCGGGGCGTTGGTGCCCGCGTTGGAGAGGTCGGGGACCATCAGCTCCATCGCGACCAGCCGGGGGACGTCCTCGCGCTTGTCGAGCCGGCCCTTGACGAAGACGACGGTGTCCTCGACGAGCTGGGTGGAGACCAGCTGGTAGGTGGCGGGGAAGAACATGCACTCCAGCGATCCGGCCAGGTCCTCGACGGTGGCGATGGCCCAGGCGTTGCCCTGCTTGGTCATCTTCCGCTGGAGGCCGGAGATGATGCCGCCGATGGTGACGACCGCGCCGTCCGCGTGCTCACCGCCGGTGAGCTGGGAGATCGCCGCGTCCGACTTGTCGGACAGGACGTGCTCGATCCCGAACAGGGGGTGGTCGGAGACGTAGAGGCCGAGCATCTCGCGCTCCTGGGCGAGGAGGTACGCCTTCTCCCACTCCACGTCGGAGAACTCGACGTCGAGCCCGAAGCCGGGCTCGTCACCGCCCTCGTCGCCCATCCCGCCGAAGAGGTCGAACTGCCCCTCGGCCTCCTTGCGCTTGACCGCCACCACATTGTCGATCATGGGCTCGTGGTGGGCGACGAGGCTCTTGCGGGTGTGGCCCATCTCGTCGAAGGCCCCGGCCTTGATCAGCGACTCCACGGTCCGCTTGTTGCAGACGACCGCCTCGACCTTGTCGAGGAAGTCGGGGAAGGAGCTGTACTTCCCCTTGGCCTTGCGGCAGCGGATGATCGCCTCGACGACATTGGTGCCGACGTTGCGGACGGCGGAGAGGCCGAAGAGGATCACGTCGTCGCCCTGGGCGGCGAAGTTGGACTGGGACTCGTTGACATTGGGCGGCAGGACCTTGATGCCCATCCGGCGGCACTCGTTGAGATAGACCGCGGACTTGTCCTTGTCGTCCTTGACCGAGGTCAGCAGGGCGGCCATGTACTCGGCGGGATAGTTCGCCTTGAGATAGGCCGTCCAGTAGGTGACCAGGCCGTACGCGGACGAGTGCGCCTTGTTGAAGGCGTATCCGGCGAAGGGGACCAGCACGTCCCAGAGCGCCTGGATGGCCTCGTCCGAGTACTCGTTCTTCCGGGCGCCCGTCTGGAAGATCGTGAAGTTCTTCGCCAGCTCCTCGGGCTTCTTCTTGCCCATCACGCGGCGGAGGATGTCGGCCTCGCCGAGCGAGTAGCCCGCGATGATCTGGGCGGCCTTCTGGACCTGCTCCTGGTAGACGATCAGGCCGTGGGTGAGGTCGAGGACCTCCCGGAGCGGTTCCTCCAGCTCCGGGTGGATGGGGGTGATCTCCTGCTGCTTGTTCTTCCGCAGGGCGTAGTTGGTGTGGGAGTTCATTCCCATCGGGCCCGGCCGGTAGAGGGCCGAGACGGCGGAGATGTCCTCGAAGTTGTCGGGCTTCATCAGCCGCAGCAGGGACCGCATCGGACCGCCGTCGAACTGGAAGACGCCGAGCGTGTCACCGCGGCAGAGGAGTTCGTACGTCGGCGGGTCGTCCAGCGGGACGGAGAGCATGTCCAGCTCGACGCCCTTGTTGGCCTTCACCATCTTGACGGCGTCGTCCATGATCGTGAGGTTGCGCAGCCCGAGGAAGTCCATCTTCAGCAGGCCGAGCGACTCGCACTGCGGATAGTCCCACTGCGTGATGGTGACGCCGTCGGTGTGCCGGACCCAGACCGGCGCGTGGTCCACGATCGGCTCACTCGACATGATCACACCGGCGGCGTGCACGCCCATCTGCCGGACCAGGCCCTCCACACCCCGCGCGGTGTCGATCACCTTCTTCACATCCGGCTCGTTCTCGTACATCCCGCGGATCTCGGCGGCCTCGCCGTAACGGGGGTGCGAGGGGTCGGTGATGCCGGAGAGTTCGATGCCCTTGCCGAGGACGTCGGCGGGCATGGCCTTGGTGAGCCGGTCGCCCATCGCGTACGGATAGCCCAGCACCCGGGCCGAGTCCTTGATCGCGTTCTTCGCCTTGATCTTTCCGTAGGTGCCGATCATGGCGACCTTGTCGGCGCCGTACTTCTCGGTCACGTACCGGATGACCTCGACGCGCCGGCGCTCGTCGAAGTCGATGTCGACATCGGGCATCGAGATGCGCTCGGGGTTGAGGAACCGCTCGAAGATCAGCCCGTGCTCGATCGGGTCGAGGTCGGTGATCCCCATCGCGTACGCCACGATCGAACCGGCGGCGGAGCCGCGGCCGGGGCCCACCGCGATACCGTTCCGCTTGGCCCACATGATGAAGTCGGCGACGACGAGGAAGTACCCGGGGAAGCCCATGTCGATGATGACCGACATCTCGTACTCCGCCTGGCGGGCGCGGTCCTCGGGAACCCCGTTCGGGAACCGGCGCTCCATGCCGGTACGGACCTCGGCCTGGAACCAGGTGACCTCGGTATAGCCCTCGGGGATGTCGAACCTGGGCATCAGGTTGCGGGACTGGAACATGCCCGTGGTGTCGATCTGCTCGGCCACCAGCAGCGTGTTGCGGCAGCCCTCCTGCCACGCCTCCGACGAGTCGATGGCGTACATCTCGTCCGTCGACTTCAGGTAATAACCCGTACCGTCGAACCGGAACCGGTCCGGATCCGACAGGTTCTTACCCGTCTGAATACACAGCAGCGCGTCGTGCGCCGTCGACTCGTGCATATACGTGTAATGCGAGTCGTTCGTCACCAGCGGCGGGATCCCGAGCTTCTTCCCGATCTCCAGCAGCCCGTCCCGCACCCGGCGCTCGATCTCGATGCCGTGATCCATCAACTCCAGGAAATACCGGTCCCGCCCGAAGATGTCCTGGTAATCCGATGCGGCCTGGAGCGCCTCCTTCTCCTGCCCGAGCCGCAGCCGGGTCTGCAACTCGCCCGAAGGGCACCCGGTCGAGGCGATCAGCCCCTCCGACCACTGGGAAATCGTCTCCCGGTCCATCCGGGGCCACTTCTGGAGCCATCCCTCCTTGTACGCGTCGGAGGAGAGCCGGAAGAGATTGTGCAGACCGGTGGAGTTCGCCGCCCAGATCGTCTTATGGGTATAACCACCCGAACCGGAGACGTCGTCCCGCTTCTGATGCGGCTGACCCCACTGGATCTTCCGCTTGTTCCGCCGCGACTCCGGCGCGACATACGCCTCGATCCCGATGATCGGCGTCACCCCCGCCTTGACCGCCGTATGGAAGAAGTCGTACGCCCCGTGCAGATTCCCGTGGTCGGTCATCGCGATATGGGTCATCCCCATCTCATTGCACGCGGCGAACATGTCCTTCAACCGCGCCGCACCGTCCAGCAGCGAATACTGCGTGTGTACGTGCAGATGCGTGAAGGGGGGCTTCGTCACGGCGGGGGCCTCCAGAGACGGCGGGGCGACGGGCAGAGGGGAGCAGAGGGGGTGGCTGCGGTGGGTCCGGGGGGACAGCGTCGAAGTCTACGACTCCGCACCGACAGCCGCGGGCGGTGGCGCACACCCCGCCCGGACCGTCCCGAAAGGTCTCCCGGACCTCGCGGGGCGGGCACCTCCGGGACCCGCCGGGCGTTGGAGGAGACGACAGACCAGTCCCGGACGGCGGACGCCCGTAGCCGGGACCTTCGTTCCGCTTTTGCCGCAGGAGGCACCCCGCGATGCCCGTTCCGCATCCCGCCGAGATCACGGCCGAGACCCGCGGTGAGGAGATCCTCACCGTCTTCGGTACGGCCTTCGGCGAGCTTCTGGCCGCCGACCCGGCCGCCTTCCGGATCAAGTTCCGGAAGATGGCCGCCTCGGCGTTCGCCTTCTACCGGGGCACCGCCTGCCTCTTCTACCACGACCTGGAGCGGGAGCACGCCGGGCGTGGCGACGGCGCTTTCGCGGCCGGGCCGTATCTGGACGAGCGGACCAGCCGGGTGTGGATCCACGGCGATCTGCACGCGGAGAACTTCGGTACGTACATGGACGCCAACGGCCGGCTGATCTTCAACGTCAACGACTTCGACGAGGCGTACGTCGGCCCCTTCACCTGGGATCTGAAGCGGCTCGCCGCGTCCCTGGCGCTGATCGGCTACACCAAGGCGCTCGCCGACCGGCAGATCACCGAGCTGGTGAGGATCTTCGCCGCCGCCTACCGGGAGCGGATCAGCGCACTGGCGGCCGGCGCGCGCGACGAGGAGGTGCCGCCCTTCACCCTCGACACCGCTCAGGGCCCGCTGCTGGACGCGCTGCGCGACGCCCGGTCCCTGACCCGCTTCGCCCTGCTGGACTCGATGACCGAGAT
Source organism: Streptomyces sp. NPDC059248 (assembly GCF_042753905.1). Lineage (NCBI taxonomy): Bacteria > Bacillati > Actinomycetota > Actinomycetes > Kitasatosporales > Streptomycetaceae > Streptomyces > Streptomyces sp. NPDC059248. The sequence continues at coordinate 35,008 of NZ_JBHYZV010000068.1, forward strand.
CCGGGACTTCGAGCGGCGCTTCGCGGCCGGCGGCGGCTCGGTCGAGCTGGACGCGGCCACCCGCTACAAGGTGCTGGCCGCCTTCGACGGCTATCTGGAGACGCTGCCGGAGGCGTCCCTGGCCCGGCCCGACTCGTACCGGGTGAAGGACGTGGTCGGACGGCGCGGCATCGGTATCGGCTCGGCCGGGCTGCCCTCGTACAACATCCTGCTGGAGGGCAACAGCGACGCGCTGGAGAACGATGTCGTGATCTATATGAAGCAGGCGCAGACCCCGGCGGTCTCGCGGCACATCACCGACCCCGCCGTGCGGAAGTACTTCCACCACGAGGGCCATCGCACCGTGATCTCCCAGCGCGCCCTCCAGGACCACGCCGACCCGTGGCTGGGCTGGACCGAGCTGGACGGCGCGGGTCAGCTGGTCGCCGAGGTGTCGCCGTACGCGGTGGACCTCGACTGGGGGGACATCGACGACCCGGCGGAGATCGCGGCGGTCGTCGCCGACCTGGGCCGGGCCACCGCGACGATGCACGGCGCCGCGGACGACGAGAGCGGCCACTCCCTGGTGCCGTTCTCCACCGAGCGGGCCATCGACGCGGCGATCGCCGCGGACGAGGAGGGCTTCCCGGAGCTGCTGGTCGACTTCGCACATCAGTACGGCCACCGGGCCCGCCGCGACCACCAGATCTTCGTCGACCTCTTCCGCAACGGGCGGATACCGGGACTGTGAGCGCGACACCCCCGTCACCCCGGGTGACGGCCCTCCGGGCTTTTAAGCGTCCTTTCACACGGGCATGGCACACTCACTGACGATGGACGTTTCGGGTAAGCGGCTGCGATTGCTGCGGGCGGCGGTCTTCACGGCGGTGGTCGTGACCCTGTCCGCGGCTTCGCATGTGCTGCTCTCCCGGGCCCCGCTGCCGTGGTTCACCGTCGTCGGGCTCGCGGCGGGCGTCTTCGCCGTCTCGTACGCCCTGTCGGGGCGTGAGCGGGGCTTCTGGCGGATCGCCGGTCTGCTGGTACCGCTGGAGCTGGCCGCCGACACGGTCTTCAACGGCAGTCAGAGCGCCTGTTACGGCCCCAGCGGCGGACCGGTCACCGGATCCCTGCGGGCCCTCGGGCTCGATGTGCTCTGCGACGGCACGCTCGGCACCCAGTTGCCGGGCGTGCCCGCGGCGGGCGGTGCCACCGCTTCCCTGCTCGCCGCCCCCGGCCCGGCCACCCCCTGGCTGCTGCTCGCCGTGCATATCGCGGTGGGCCTGCTGGCCTCGGCCTGGCTCTGGCACGGCGAGGCGGCGCTGGCCAAGCTGGCGAGGACCGTGGAGGCGTCCGCCTTCCGTCCGCTGCTGCTGGTGGTCGCCGTGGTGGCCGCCGCGCACCGCCCGGCCCGGCGCGGACCGCGCCCCGCGCCCCGGAACGCCTCCTTCCGCACCCTGCTCCTGGTGCACGCCCTCGGCCGGCGGGGTCCCCCGCGCCCGTCGGCTCTCGCGCTCGCCGCGTAGCGGCCCCCGCTACCCCACGGCACGGCGCCCCGCCGCTTCCCCGGCCGGACCAGGACCAGGACCAGGACCCGGACCCGTACACGCGTACCCGGGCACCCGGACCCGTCACCGCGGCTACCCGCGCACGGTCCCGGCCTCGGCCTCGACTTCGGCCTGACCCTGTTATCCCCCTTTTTATTGATACGTCCCCCTTACGGAGTGAATGCAGCATGAGCGCACGGAACAGCAAGAACAACAAGGCGGCGGCCCGCGAGCGGATCCGGGTGGAGCGCGAGCGTCAGGCCAAGAAGGAGCGGCTCCGCCGCCAGTTGATCGTCGCCGGTTCGACGGTCGCGGTCCTCGCGCTCGCCGGCGGTATCGGCTACGGCGTGATGCAGGCCAACAAGCCCGACGGCTGGGACGCCGCGAAGGACGCCAAGACCGTCACCGCGCCCAAGAACACCTCGGGCGAGAACGGTACGACCGTGGTCATCGGCAAGCCCGAGGCGAAGAAGACGCTGGAGGTCTACGAGGACTCCCGCTGCCCGGCCTGTGCCGCGTTCGAGCAGAGCATCGGCGAGACCATGAAGAAGGACGTCGCCGCGGGCAAGTACAAGGTCCAGTACTTCGGCGCGACCTTCATCGACAACATGGCCTCCGGCGAGGGCTCCAAGAACGCGCTGAGCGCGCTCGGCGCGGCGCTGGACGTCAGCCCGGAGGCGTTCACCGACTTCAAGGGCGCCCTCTACTCGAAGAAGTTCTTCCCCGAGGAGAGCAAGGACGACTTCGCCAAGGACTCCTACCTGTTGAAGGTCGCGGACTCGGTCCCGGCGCTCAAGGACAACGCGACGTTCGAGAAGAACGTCAAGGACGGCACCTTCGACGCCTGGGCGATGAAGATGTCGGCCAAGTTCGAGAAGAGCGGCGTCTCGGGCACGCCGACGCTGAAGATGGACGGCAAGGCGGTCACGGGCGAGGGCTCGAAGAGCGCGCCGATGACGCCGGGCGACTACAACAAGGCGCTCGACAAGGCGCTGAGCGCCGCGAGCTGATCCGAGGCCCCCGGGCCCGCGTTCGAAACGGCGACGGCCCCGGAAACCAGGTGTTTCCGGGGCCGTCGCCGTTCGAACGGCCGTCTCGGCCGCGGGCGTCCGGCGGCGTACCGTCGCGTCGCCCGGCCGGAGGGGCGCTCAGCCGCGGGCGTCCGCCTCGGCCAGCTCTTCGAGGAACGCCAGGACGGTACGCCAGGTACGCTCCGCGGCCTCCTCGTCATAGTCCGGAAGGCCCGAGTCCGTATAGATGTGTCCGGCGCCGGGGTAGTGGTGCACCTCCACATCGGCCCCCGCGCGGCCCATCCCCAGATACCAGGCCGTCTGCCAGTCGTGCGGTTCGAAGGGGTCCGGGTCGGCGATGTGGAGCTGGACGGGCAGCTCGTCGGCGGTGGCGTCCGGCGCGAGGTCGGACGTGCCGTGCAGCAGGATCAGCCCCCGCGCCTCCTCGTCGCCGAACGCCAGGTTCTGCGCCACGGAAGCGCCCAGCGACAGGCCCATGTAGACCAGGCCGGAGTCGGAGTGCGGTGCGGCGGCGACCACGGCACGCGCCAGCAGCTCGTCCCGCCCCACCTCCTCCTTGAAGGCCATGCCCTCCTCGACCGTGTCGAACGACCGCCCCTCGTACAGGTCGGGGGTCCACACCCGGTGCCCCGCCTCCTCCAGGCGGGCGGCGGCCTCGCGCACGGCGGGCCGCAGACCGTAAGCCGAATGAAAAAGCATGATGTCCATCGGGTCAGGTTACGTGTCCTTGCATGGAGAACGCGCTACGCCCTTTGATCGTCATCGGCGGTTCGGTCCTCCTCACCGTGCTGGTGGGCTGGCTGATCGACCGGCTGCTGAGGCGTGCCGACGCCCGGCATCCCGAAACCCCGCTGTGGGGCCTGCTGCGCCGGGGCCGCCCGCCGCTCCAGGTGGTGCTCTGTACGGCGCTGCTGAGAGGCGCGTACCGGCAGACCGGTATCGGGATCGTCGAACGGCACGAACGCGGCATCGGCCAACTGCTGACCCTGGTCCTGATCGGGGCATCGGCCTGGCTGGTGGTCCGGATCGCGACCGCGGTCGTGGAGTCCGTCTACCGGCGGTACGCGGCCGGGGCCGGCGACGCGGCCCGGGTCCGCCGGGTCCGCACCCAGGTCACCCTGATCCAGCGGGTCGTGATCGCCGTGGTCGGTGTGGTCGCCTTCGCTGCGATGCTGCTGACGTTCCCGGCGATGCGGGCCGTGGGCACCTCGATGCTGGCATCGGCCGGTGTCCTGGGCATCGTGGCCGGTGTCGCCGCGCAGTCCACCCTCGGCAATCTCTTCGCCGGGCTCCAGATCGCCTTCGGCGACATGGTCCGGATCGGGGACACCGTGGTCGTGGACGGGGAGTGGGGTGTGGTCGAGGAGATCACCCTGACCGCCCTGACGGTCCGGACCTGGGACGAGCGGCGGATCACCATGCCGGTCTCGTACTTCACCAGCAAGCCGTTCGAGAACTGGTCGCGCGGCGGGATCCAGATGACCGGTTCGGTCTTCTTCCATCTGGACCACTCGGCACCGGTGGCCGCGATGCGGCACCGGCTGTCCGAGATCCTCGACGGCCATCCGGCGTGGGACCGCCGCGACCAGTCGCTCACGGTCACGGACACCACCCCGTCGACGATCGTGGTGCGGGCCGTGGTGACCGCCAAGGACGCCGACGACCTGTGGACGATCCGCTGCGAGGTCCGCGAACGGATGATCGCCTGGCTGTACGCGCACCACCCGTACGCCCTCCCCCGTATCGCCACCGTGCCCGCCCCGGACCGCCCGGCCATCGGCCCCCAGCGCCACGACGGGAACGCGCCGCGCCCCGGCGTCCCGGACTGACGCCCGGGCCCAGGCCACTGACCCGGGGCCCGCGCCGTACGCTCCGTACCC
>NZ_JBHYZV010000069.1:0-39314 GCF_042753905.1 Streptomyces sp. NPDC059248
CGAGTTCGAATCTCGTATCCTCCGCCAGTGCCTCACCGGGCACTAACGTCGAAGGGCCCCACCGCAAGGTGGGGCCCTTCGACGTGCGTGGTCTCAGTTTTGGTCTCAGTGGACGCTAAGCCCAATCTCCCTCGGTCCCTGATCGCTTGATCGTGGTGCTGATCGCCACATCGCCTACCTGCCGGGCGTGTCCATGCCGAGATGCGAACCAGGGAGCGAGAGCCGCACCGCAGCGACTTGTCGGACAAGCAGTCGGTGTTGATCGATCTGATGATCACTGCCTGGAGGCAGGACCGGGTGGCGCGGTCGGCGACCGGGGACCCTGGGGCCTGCGACCTGCGGGAGGCCGTGAACGCGATCTTCTACCAGAGCCGAACGGGGTGCCAGTGGCGCTATCCGCCCAATGACTTCCCGGCCTGGTCGGCGGTCTTCTACTACACACGCTCTGGCGCCAGGACGGACTGGATCAGCGGATCCGGGAACTTCTGCGCTGCTGGGTGCGGGAGAGAGCCCGCCGATTAGAGAACCCGCCCCTCATGATCTTCGACACCCAGTTCGTGCGCGCGGCTGCGGGTGTCCCGAAGACCACGACGGGACTGGACGCCGACAAGAAGGTGTCGGGCATCAAGCGGGTACTGGACGTCGACGTTCTGGGGCTGATCGGCGTCGCGGCCCTGGCCGCCTCCACGCACGACATTGCCGCCGGCACCGCCCTGCTCGACCAGGCCGCCGAGCGGTGCGACAACCGCCTGGAGAAGGTCCTGATGGATCAGGGCTTCAAGGACGAGGTCACCGTCCACGGGGTCCTGCTGGACATCGACATCGAGGTCGTCCGCTGCAACCCTGAAGACCAGGACAAGGGCTTCGTCCCGCAGCCCAAGCGGTGGATCCTGGAGCAGGTCAACGACACGTTGGTGCTGCACCGCCGCCCGGCCCGCGAGTACGACCACCGGCCCCGAGACCTCCGCCTCTCGCGTCCACTGGCCTCCATCGCGAACATGGCCCGCCGCCTCGCCACACCGAGTCCCGCCTGGCGCAACGCCCTCGGACTGGCCGGGTGGACGTCATCGAGCTCCTGGCGGACTCCAGGCCCAGCATGACGAGACCACAGCCCGGGCCAGTGAACTGCGCGATCAGATCGAGCACTCGACCGCGCTCCTGGCCGAGACCGAGGCGCGACTCTCGGACCTGGCCACCACTCGGAAGGTCATGGCCGAACCCGAACCGCCCGAGACGAACACCGCCTACCAGGCCATCGTGAACGCTTCAACCAGCACCTCGGTCAGGCGTTTCGAGCTCGTGAGCTGCACCAACCCCTCGGCATGCCCGCCGACGAGGCATCCGTCAGCATCACCCGCAGCCATCTCGGATGCCTCACCCGCCAGGGCTTCCTCACCCAGTCAGGACGAGGCCACTACCAGAAACGGAATTAATGTCCACTAGCGCCGAGCAGGACCATCGTTGCCTCAGAAACCACGTAAATGTCACGTTCCCGATACAGCGCTCATGTAATGTTTCTGATACAGCAGATCGCGGGGACGAGTAGGAACGAGCAGGCATGGCAGATCACACGATGTCATCCAGGAGCATGACGGCGCGCATCGTCTGGGACACGGCGGACAAGTACCTGCGCAACATCGTTGACGAGGAAGACTACGGCGACTACATCCTGCCGTTCACGGTCCTCCGGCGACTAGAGTGCATGCTCGCCGACTCGAAGGAGGAAGTGGCGAAGTTCGTCGCCTCGCTCGGCTCGCTGCCCCCGCATCTGATCGACATCGCGGTCAAGGACAAGTTCGGGCTGGGCTTCTACAACGTCTCGCCGCTCGACCTCGCCGCGATCGCCTCGGTCGATGACAATGTGGACAAGTCCCTCAAGAGCTACATTGACGGGTTCTCGCACAACATCGCTGACATTTGGGTCTCGTTCGACTTTAACCGGCGCGCGAAGGTCCTCGCCGACGCCAACCGCCTGCACGCCGTCGTCAAGCACTTCTCCACACTCGACCTCAGCCCGAACAGGCTCAGCAACATGGGGATGGGTGACGTCTTCGAGGACGTCATGTACCGGGCCTTCAATAAGAAGGGCAAGGCAGCCGGCAACTTCTACACGCCGCGAGACGCCATCCGGCTCATGGTCGACGTGTTGATCAGCAACGACGATGACACGATTGCGTCCGACCATGCCGCGCGCTCGGTCTACGACCCGACGGCTGGCTCCGGCGGCATGCTGCTGATCGCGCAGGAGGCGCTGAAACGCACCAACGAGAAGGTCGACGTCACTCTCTACGGCCAGGAACTCATGCCGTCCGCGTTCGCGCTCGGTAAGGCAGACCTGCTCATCCAGGGCGGCCGTCCCGACGCGATCAAGAAGGGCAACACCCTCGTCGAGGATCTCTACGAGGGGCAAACCTTCGACTACGTGCTTTCGAACCCTCCGTTCGGCATCGACTGGGAGGTTGAGGAGGAGTCGGTGCGGAAGCAGGCGAAGGTGCACGGTTCCCGCTTCAGCCGCGGTCTTCCCAGCACATCCGACGGACAGATGCTCTTCCTGGCTCACTGCGCCTCGAAACTTAGCCCTGCGACCAAGAACGGTCAGGGCGGGCGAGCTGCAGTGGTCTCGAACCAGTCGCCGCTGTTCAATAGCGACAACGGCCCGAACGCAATCCGTCAGTGGCTCCTCGAAGAGGACCTCATTGACACCATCATCGCGCTGCCCACGAGCATGTTCTACGGCACGGGCATCGCAACCTACGTCTGGATCCTCGACACGAACAAGGAATCCGAGCGCAAGGGCAAGATTCAGCTCATCGACGGCTCCGACCAGTGGGACTCGCTGCGGAAGCCCATGGGCGAGAAGCGCCGCGAGATGGGGAAGGACCATCGAGCCCGGCTGCTTGAAGCTTACAAGGCGTTCGAGTACGCCGATCCTGCGATCTCTCGAGTAATGGCTCGTGAAGACTTCATGTTCCGTGACGTGCCGGTGTACAAGCAGGCGCGCTTCGCAACGCGCTTCAGCGATACAGCAGTCGAGGCGCTGCGCAGTCGCCGAGACTTCACCGAAGACCACGTCGCGGTCCTGCGCTCTCTTGACGACATGCCGTGGAACGACCTCCCGAAGGCATTCCCTCAAGCCGCGAAGGCAGCTGGGCTGAAAGCCCCCGTGGGCCTCGTTGACGCGGTCATGAAGGCCATGGGCGTGCCTGATGACTCCGCGCCGGTCGCTGTCGACCGAAAGGACAAGCCTGTAATCGTCCCGGGCTGGAAGCTCACGGAACGTGTGCCCCTGAGCGAAGACTTGGACGACCACATGGCACGCGAAGTGCTGCCGTACGCTCCCGGCGCGAAGTGGGACGAGAGCAAGGCGAAGCAGGGCACCGATATTCCGTTCACGCGGCTCTTCTACGTTCCGAAGGAACCTCGTCCTCTCGCAGAGATCGACTCCGACGTGGAAAAGATCATGGGCGAGCTGGGGGATATGTTCCGGGCGGTGAGCGCGGAGTGAAATCATTTGCCCCGGTTTGGAAGTTTGCAGAAGTCAATCCCGTAACTGCCGACTTCAAGTCCATGGCTGACGGCACCGTCGTCACTTTCATGCCGCTGGAGGCGATTTGGCCTGGCGTAAAGTGCGATTACAGCCGCACCTTGCAATGGTCGTCGAAGTTGAGCTACACGCAGTTCCGACGAGGGGATATCCTCGTTCCGAAGATCACGCCGACGTTCGAAGCTGGACGCACGATCATCGCGGATATCCCCTCTACCTGTGGTCTCGCCTCTACCGAGGTTCACGTCGTTAGAGCGAACGATGAAACCGATCCGAGGTTCCTGCAGTATTCATTTCAGAGTCAGCCCTTCCTGGACGAAGGAGCACATTCGCTGCAAGGCGTGGGGAACCTCCGGCGAATTACACCGCGCTTTGTGCAGGAGCACAAGGTGCTCGATGTGTCGCGCGATGTTCAGACCATCATTAGTAAATACCTTGATCGAGAGACGGGTGAGATCGAGGAGACAATCAGCAGGCTCGATGATCTGGCAAGCGTGCTGCGACACCGCGACGCTGTGGTTCGCACTCGCATGGTCTGCGGCCTTTTGGGGGGGCATAGCAACGCTCCTCTGGATGCTCATTCGCCCACCTCGGGCATTCCCGACCATTGGGAGCGCACGAAGTTCGGATACGACTTCTTCGAGAGCACCGAGCGGAACGGCGATCACCCGCCGGGTCCGCTCCTCTCTATCTCGGAGTACCGAGGAGTCGAACTGAACACCCGCACCGACGGGCAGCAGGCATCTCTCGACGTCTCGAAGTACCGCGTCGTAAGGCCCGGCCAGCTCGCCGCGAACATGATGTGGCTCAATCATGGTGGGCTCGGCGTTTCGTCTCTGACGGGCTACATCAGCCCGGACTACAAGACGTTCTGGATCTCGAAGAGGTTCGAGCCGCGCTATGTGCACCATCTTTTCCGAAGCTCCCGGTACATCGACTACTTCGCAGCCATCGCAAATGGTGTCCGCCCCAATGCTCAGCGGGTCACTAAGACAGTGCTCGACGCGACGCCCGTCCCATTGCCGCCGCTTAACGAACAGATTCGTATCGCGGACGAGCTTGACGCGGCTAATGCCAAAACCGATGCAATGCTGGCGAAGGTTGCTGAGCTGAAGGAACTGCTCATCGAGCGCCGCACCGCGCTCATCACCGATGTGGTGACCGGACGGAAGGAAGTCGTATGAGCCACGCGCAGCTGATGGAGCTGGAGTTCGAGAGCAACCTCTGCGCCGAGCTCGCCGAGCGGGGTTGGCTCTACGAGGGCGATGGCAAGCCGACCAGCTGGGACGTCGGACTCGCAATGATTCCCAGCGACGTGTTGCACTGGCTCAGCACCCAGTACCCGGACGAGTACGAGAAGGCGGTGCCCGGCGACCTGGTCGACGGTCAGAAGACCGACGCCGAGCGCAAGCTGCTCCAGCACATCACCAAAGAGCTCGCCAAGGTCACGAGGATGGACCCGACCACGGGGCATCCGGTGGGCGGGCTGCTCGGCGTGCTGCGCAAGGGCTTCACCTACGCCCAGGTCGGACGGCCCACCGCGAAGTTCGGGCCGATGATGGCGTTCCCGCCGGCGAACCCTAACCTCACCGAGGTAGTCGAGGCCGCTGCCGCCGTGCGCCTGCGGATCCTTCGCCAGGTCCGCTTCGACACCACGACCACCGAGACCCTTGACGTCGTGCTCACCGCGAACGGTCTGCCTGTAGCGACGCTGGAGCTGAAGACCGACAACACGCAGACGGTCAACCACGCGATCCGGCAGTACAAGGAGGACCGCAAGCCCGGGAAGAACCGTCCGCTGCTCGCACCCGGCCGAGCTCTCGTGCACTTCGCGGTGTCCAACGACCTCGTCTACATGACCACGAAGCTCGAGGGCGGGGACACAATGTTCCTGCCCTTCAACCAGGGCAATGAGGGCCACGAGGGCAACCCGCCGTCGGGCACCGGCTCGTCGACGAACTATCTGTGGCGCGAGATCCTCGCCCGCCCGATGTTCATGCGCATCCTCAAGAACTTCGCGCTCTTCGAGCCGAGCAAGTCCGGCAAGAGGGGCGATGGCCGTCTGGTCTTCCCCCGCTTCCACCAGCTGCGCGCCGTCGAGCGGGTTGTGGCCGACATCGAGGAAAACGACACGGGCAAGCGCTACCTGATCTGGCACTCGGCCGGTTCGGGGAAGACGAAAACGATCGCGTGGCTCAGCCACAGGCTGATCCGCCACATGAGCGCCGACTCGAAGTCGACCTTTGATTCTGTCATCGTCGTCACCGATCGCACCGTCCTCGATGAGAACATCCGCGACGACATGAGCCTCGTGCAGTCGAGCAAGGGGCTGGTCGTCACCGTCGGCGAGAAGTCCGGTGCGAAGTCGCCGCAGCTGAAGAAGGCGCTCGTCGAGGGCGACCACATCATCACCTGCACCCTGCAGACCTTCCCCGAGGTCATGAAGCTGATCGAGGACACTCAGGAGCTGCGCGGCAGGCGCTGGGCCGTGGTCGCGGACGAGGCGCACTCCTCTCAGTCAGGCTCCACCGCTCGTCAGCTCAAGGAGCTGCTCGCCGACATCGAGCTCGACGTGGATGAAGACGACATCGGTGCTGACGACCTGCTGTTGGCCAAGGACTCGGCCATTGCCGCCTCCAGCAACATCACTTTCATCGCGCTCACCGCGACGCCTAAGGCGAAAACACTGCGCCTGTTCGGTACTGAACGCGACGGTCGATGGGAGGCCTTCGACACTTACACGATGGCACAGGCGATCGAGGAGGGCTTCATCCTCGACGTGCTCACGAACTACTCGACTTACGACATGTTCCTCCGGGTGAAGAAGACCCTTGACGGGGAGGAAGGCGAAACCGAAATCCATGTCAACACCGGTGAGGCTGTCTCGAACATCGTGCGCTATGCCCGCCTCCACCCGACCGCGATCGCGCAGAAGGTCCGCGTCGTGATCGAGCATTTCCGCCGAAACGTGATGCACATGCTCGACGGTGAAGCGAAGGCGATGGTCGTGACGAGCTCGCGCATCGAGGCGCTCAGCTGGTCGAGGAAGATGGACGACTACATCGCGGCCCAGGGCTACACCGACATGAGCACGTTGGTCGCGTTCTCCGGTTCGCTCGCCGACGAGGCCGGCGAGACGGTCACCGAAGTCTCGCTCAACGGCCGCGGCGACGTCGCCAAGGCATTCCGCGAGGAGGGGATCTATCGGGTCCTCATCGTCGCCAACAAGTTCCAGACCGGCTTCGACGAGCCGCGCCTCATGGCCATGTACGTTGACAAGAAGCTCTCCGGCGTCGCCACGGTCCAGACGCTTTCGCGGCTGAACCGCATCTACCCTGGCAAGACCGCCCCGATGGTCGTCGACTTCCGCAACACTCCGGCGAGCATCCAAAAAGACTTCAAGCTCTACTACTCCGATGCGCACGTCGACGGCGACGTCGATCCCAATGCACTGGTCACGATTGGCGAGCGGCTCGACACTGCGGGGCTCTACTCCCACGAGGAGATGGACGCGGTCGCTGACGCCTTCTTGGACGATGCCGGCGGAGAGGCCATTGCCAAGGCTCTCTCGCCGATCAAGAACCGTTGGACTGGACAGTGGCGGCAAGCCGTACTGTCCAAGGACAAGGCCCGGAAGGAGGCGCTGCAGGGCTTCCGCGTGGATGTGCTCGGCTACCGCAATGCCTGGCAGTTCCTCAGCCAGATCGTCGACTACCAGGACCCCGAGCTGCACCGCCGCGCGATCCTCGCGACGCTGCTGGCCCGCAATCTCCACACCAACGGGAACGACTACGACGACAGCTACCTCGAAGGAGTGCAGCTCTCGGGGGTCAAGCTCGTTCCGTCCGCCATCAACGAGGACCACTCTCTGAGCGAGGGCAGCGGTGATGCCATCAAGCTCCCGAGCTTCGACGGCGAGTACAAGGGCGAGGCCGCGCCGAAGCGCGGTCCGCTAGACGAGGCCATAGACAAGGTCAACGAGATGTTCCGGGCCAAGGGCGTCGACGTGAGCCCGGAGAGCGTTTCTGGATTCATCACGACGTTCTGGGGATTCCTCGACGCAAACGAGGAGGCCGTGGCGATGGCAAAGAACAACACCATCGCACAACTCAAAGCATCCGAGGGATTCAGCGGAGCCGTCGGGCTCGCCGTGCTGAAGACGATCAGCGAGTCGCAGGAGATCCAGTCGTACATGACTGACCCGGCGTTCCTTGAGCAGATCGCGGATATCGCTGCGGACGCACTTCACGCCCAGCACCGCTCCGTCCCGAATGCGAAGTCCGGCAGCGAGGAGCCGGGGTCATGAGCGAGCCCGAGCAGGTGAACTTCGGCGACACCATCCGCGAGACTCGAAAGAAGCACGGGTGGTCGCAGGCGGAACTCGGTGAAAAATCGGGCGTCTCCCGCCCGACCATCGCTCGAGTCGAGGCGAACCATGACGTCACAACCGCGACCATCGCGAAGATCGCCCAGGCTCTCGGGCTCACGCTCGAACTGAGGAACCGCGACAAGGCCGTCTAGCCAGTGGCCATGTTCACCACCCCGTACCCCGGGGACCGACGCGCGGCGCTGATGACGTTGTGGTCCCCGACCGGGTTCGTGAAGACCTCCGGGGTGGTCGTGGACTGACGAATGCGCGAAGGCCCGGCAACCTGTGGCGGTTGCCGGGCCTCTTCGTGCTGCGGGCCTGATGCGCGCCCTGGCCACCTGGCCGACGCTCCAGTGGGGTTCGCTGTGGTGGGCGGCGTTCCGGAGCACTACCAGTCGTCGGTGTCGCCGTACTTTCCCGGGTTCTGAGCGCGGTCCCCAGCCTGTACACACGCCTCGGCGAAGGCCGCCTCCACGGCAACCTTGTCCGTGCCTCGCACCTGGGCCTCGACCTCCTGGCCTCCGCCAGGGCGTCGGGCCGTGCGCCAGGCCGAGGCGCGGTCGGTGTAGCGGTCGGTCTCGAAGTCCCAAGCCGGCACCGACCACTGCTCCGGGGCCCGGTCGCCGCGCGCTGCCCACCGGGGAGGAACAGAGCTCGGGCATGGAAGACCACGGCCCGCTCCGGTACACGGTCGCGGATGGGGCTCGCGCCGCCGGGGCCTTGGTGTTCCCAGCGCCAGCGGTCCCACTCCTCGACCTCGGCGGTGTGGTCGGGCCAGTCCTGGCTCCAGCGTGCGACGACATCGTCGGCGTGCTCGCGGTGGAGGAAGGGAACACGTCGTTCGCCGAGGCGGGCGACGTGGATCACCAGGTCGGCGGGGACGGGGCTATGGCCGGTGTCCGGCGCGGCACTTTCCGGTGCCTGGTCCGTGCCCCAGAGGAGGCCGCCGACCTTGGCGGCGGTGTCCTTGAGCACGCGGCTCGTCAGGTGCTGGTAGCGGCGGCGCATCCGGGCGGACTTACCGGGCTCCCAGCCCATGATGGCGTCGACGACCGCGTCGGAGACGCCGAGGATGAGCAGGACCGTCGCTGCGGTGTGCCGAGCGTCGTGAAGGCGGGCGTCGCGGACACCGGCGGCTTTCAGGAGCTCCTTCCACTTGTGGTAGTCCGTGTTCGGGTTCAGAGGCTCGCCGGTGGGCGAGGTGAACACGTATCCCTTCTCCGTCCACAGGTCACGGGCCACGGCCCGCTCGCGGGCTTGCTCCTCACGGTGCTGGCGGAGAAGCTGGAGCAGCTCGTCTGGGGCGCCGATGGGTCGCTGGCCAGCGCGGGACTTGGCGTTCTTCGTCTCGCGGCGGGTGTTGATCTTCCGGGGGCAGAAGCCGGGCTTGCGTCCGCAGAGGTCGCCGCAGCCGTGCTTGTAGCGGGGCCGCAGGCGGCCACGGCGTACGCGGATGACTCCAAGGTCGAAGTCGACGTCGTCCCACTGCATGCCGAGGACCTCGCCCTGACGCAGGCCGAGGGCGAGCGCGATGACCCAGCGGGCGGTGTTGCGGTGCTTGCCCGCTTCGGCGAGGAGGCGTTGGACCTCCTCGACCGTGTACGGCTCGACCTCCTCCTCTTCGACCTTGGGGGCCTTGGCGATGGAGGCGGGATTCGAGGTGAGGTGCTTGCGGCGTACGGCCTCGTTCAACGCCGTGCGGATGGTGCGGTGGGCCTGGTGGGCAGTGCCGGCGGCGCTGCCGGTGTCCTGCATCTTCTTGTAGAAGCGCTCCAGGTGCTCGGGGTCCAGCTTCTCCAGGCGGTGGGCGCCCAGGCCGGGGATGAGGTGGTGGTAGACGGCCACCCGGTAGCCGTCGATCGTGTTCTCCGAGACGTGCACGGCGGCGATGTTCTCGACCCAGTGGGTGAGCCAGGTCGTCACGGTCCAGGACTGGCCGGCCTTGCGGACGGCGCCCTTGTCGCGCTGGCGCTCCAGCTCGCGGACGACCTTGGTGACCTCGGGGCGGGTCTTACGGCTGACGTGCCGACGGTCCGGGGTTCCGTCGTCCTTGACCCCGACGGTGACGCGGCCGTGCCAGCGGCCGTCCTTGCCGAGGTAGATGGATGAGGCACCGTTGGGCTGGCGGGACTTCTGGGATTTCGTGGCCTTTGCCATGTGCACCCTGCTCAGGCCGCAGGGCGGAAGTCCGTGGCCTGGGGACGGCGGGCTAGGAATTCCCCGACCGCCTCGGCGGGTATGCGGCGCAGGCTGCCGATCTTGACAGAGTCGATCTCTCCGGACGCGACGTACTCGTACATCTTCGTGCGGCCGATACCGAGGCGGCGGGCGGCTTCGGTGACCGTGAGGCCGACGAGGGTGGTGTCACCGCGGTCGGCGCCGCGTGCGGCTATGAGCGCGTGGAGGGAGTCCTCGGGGACGTCGAGGAGCTGGGCGATCTGGGCAAGGGGCAGGGTGGTGCTCTGAGGCAAGGGAAGCTCCTTGACCGGCGGGCGAGGGCGGCAACCCAGGCAGCAATGCCGGTCGATCGTTGGTATGGCGGTTGTGGGATTTTCAGGGGGGCACGGGGTCGTCGGCGTTCGCAGCGCCGGTTCGGCCGTGGTGGAGTGGCTACTGGGCGGGAGGCTGTTCGGAGTCGGCGTTCGGCCACATCCGGTCGGGGCCGAGCCAGCTTTGCAGCTTGCTGCTCGCGCCACGGTGGTGGCGGAACTCTCCGGCGGAGGCGACTTCGAGCTCGTGCATCAGCAGGACCTTGACCATGTCCCCTTGGTCGGGGTGGGCCTTCGCGTAGTCGTCGAGCTCGGCCATGATGCGGTCCTGGGCCTTGCCCAGGGTGCGCCACTCCTTCCACTTCTCGACGTACTCGCCGACAAGCCGTCTGACCTGGGCGTTCATCAAGCCGCCCGGGGGGCTGGTCAGCTCGTCGAGGGGGAGGTCGAAGACTTTGGAGAAGCCGAGCGCTTCGTCGAGGTTGACCCGGCGGCGTGGTTTGCCGCTCTCGATGCGCCAGATGGCGGACTGGTTGATCGGGTGGCCGGCCTTGGTCATCTCCTCGGCGAGTTTCGCCGTGCTCCAGTCGCGGACCTCGCGTTCCATGCGGATGCGCTCGGCCACATGGTTCTCGGGTTCCGGCCGGTCCGTCCCGGCGCGGGCGGCGCCGTCTTCAGTGCTCATCGGGCGCATCTCCTCTCGCTGTGGGCTCGGGCCGATGACGAATAGCTAACACTAACCCGATATGCATTGCAAGCCATTCCCATTTGAATCGTTGCTGGTAGTGTTGCGGATGCCCCTGATCGGGGGCGGACATGAAGAAGCCCCCGGCGCCTGCGAGCACCGGGGGCGAAGCAGAACCCCACAACCGCCATACCTAACGATTCGACCGGCCCGGCCGGGGTTGCCGCCCCATATGGCCTGCCGGGTGAGGAGTCCTGTGCACGAGGGTACGTCTCCGCCTGCCCAGATACCATCCCGCTCCCCGGAGCCCCCTGCCCCGGCTTACGGAGCGCAGATGGAGCCGCCCTTCAACGTGGACGCCGAGCGCGCGGTGCTCGGCGCCTGCATGCACGACAGCGGCATCATCGACACAGTCCGGTCTGTCCTGGGCGAGGACGCCTTCTACCGGCCAGCCCACGAGACCATCTGGCGCGCGCTGCTCGGCCAGCACCGCGAAGGAAAGCCGACCGATCCGATCGTCCTCACCGAGCTGCTCCAGCAGCAGGGTGACCTGCAGCGGATCGGTGGTGCCATTTACCTCCACCAGCTCGCCGACGCGCCTTACGGCACCGGCAGCGCGGAACACCACGCGGAAATCGTCCGCAAGAAGGCCGACCTCCGCCGACTGCTCACCTCGGCCGTACGCACCGTCCAGCGCGCCCAGGAGCCGGGCGCCGACCCCGAGGCGATACGCAGCGAGGTCGAGGCGGAGGTGCGCGCGGAGCGCGAACGGGCACTCGCCTCGGGCCAGGGCCGCCTCTCCCGCTTCGCCGTCAATGGATGGGCCTTCGTGACGGAGAGCGGTGCGGACTCCGAGCCCTTGTGGGGCACCCGCGAGAAGACCGTCTGGGCCCCGGGCGAGAGCCTGATGATCGTCGGGCCACCGGGAGTCGGCAAGACCACCCTGGCCCACCAGGTGGTCTTCGCCCGGCTCGGCCTCCAGGAAACGGTCCTGGAGATGCCGGTCGCCCCCAGCAGGCGGGTGCTCTACCTCGCCATGGACCGCCCCCGGCAGATCGCCAAAGCCATGGCCCGGCGCACCTTCCCTTGCGACGAAACGATTCTGCGAGATCGGCTCGTCGTCTGGCAGGGCCCTCTCCCCGCCACCCTCGACAAGGAGCCGGACCTCCTCTCCGACCTCGCTGCCGCACACCAGGCCGACACCATCGTGATCGACAGCCTCAAAGACGCGGTCAGCACCATGGTCGACGACAGCCTCGCCGTCGCCTTTCACAACGCCCGTATGCGCGCCCTGCGCGAAGGCGTGGAGATCATGGAACTCCACCACCAGCGCAAGGCCACCGCCGACGCACCGCGCGGCCAGCGGCCCGCCCTGGACCAGGTCTACGGCTCCACCTGGCTCACCGCCGGAGCGGGCAGCGTTCTCTTCATCACCGGACGGGCGGGTGACCCGGCGGTCACCCTGCACCACCTCAAGACCCCCACCGGTGAGATCGGCCCGCTCGACATCACCCACGACCACGTTCGCGGAACCACCACCGTCGACCCCACCAGGGACCCGGCCGTGCTGCTGCGGAACGCCCCGAACGGCCTGACCGCCCGCGACCTCGCCACCGTCCTGATCGGCGGAGGCGACCCCGAGCGCGCCGACGTGGAGAAGGCCCGCCGCCACCTGGCCCGCCTCGTCGACAGCGGGCTGGCGACCAAGGCCGACGGCATCGCCGGCGGAGCCGGAGGCGGACAGCAGACCCGCTACTACCCCTCCGCCCGCCACCTCACCGCCGTCGGCTGAACCGCGCCGGAACCAGCCAGGCGATCACGGGCCCGTACACGCGGCTCCTGCTCTCAGACACCGCCGTGAACCGCTCACAGCGCACACGCACACCGCGAAACCGCAGGTAGAGCGACCACGCAAGCGTCCACGCCGTACACGCACCCAAGCGATCACGCGCGGGGCCCCCTTTAGAAGGGGGCCCGCGTGTACGCCCCCCGCGTGAGCTCCCGTGTACGCGCCCTCTCCCCCACTCGTACTAACCAGGAGCCCTGACTTCCATGGCCTCGTCCGCCATACCGCCCGCGCGCCCCGGCACGGGTCACCGAGTGACCAGTTGGGACCGTGCCGCGATCCTCTCCCTCGGCAGCGCCGCCTGCGCCCTCTCGTACGACGCCCTCCAGCAGATGGCCGTCGCCATCCACGTCCGCGGACTCCTCACCTACCTGTTCCCACTCGTCATCGACGGATTCATCGCCTACGGCGTACGCGCCCTCCTCGTCCTGCGCACCGCCCCGTTCCGGGCCCGCCTCTACGTCTGGGCCCTCTTCGGCACCGCCACCTGCGCCAGCATCTGGGCCAACGCCCTCCACGCCGTACGCATCAACCAACAGAACCCGCCCGGCACGCTGCACCTGAGCGACCTCACCGTCGGCATCCTGTCCACCCTCGCCCCACTCGCCCTCGCCGGAGCCGTCCACCTCCACATCCTCATCACCCGCGAAACCACCACCGACACGACGCCCCGGCCGGTACCCCTCCCCGATCCGGAACAGCCCACCAGCGAACCAGCGACCACCACCCGACGAGGTGGGCGGCCGGCGGACGCAACCCTCGACAAGTTGGTGGAGATCGGCCGGATCGCCGTCGCCGAGCACGGTCGCGTCTCCCGCTCCGTCGTCCTGCAAGCGATCAGGGACAAGGGCCTCAAGGTCGGTGGCGAGCGGCTGACCGAGGTCATGAACACCCTGCGGGCCGAATCCGAGACCAGCCTCATCGACGGCTGACCAGCGCTCCACCGGAACAGACGAGGTGGTCGGAACCCATCCGACCACCCCCACCCCAGCAGCCCTCGCCGCGTCGCCTTCTCACCTCGTCATCGTCTCCCGCTCTGGATGCCCACCGTGAAACACGACCCGCACACCCCGACCGCCGCAGAACACTCCGTCCCGTCTCCGGTGAAGTCGCCGAAGCTGCTGGCCCGTCTGCGGCAGGCGTTCACCACCGATGCCCCGGGCGGAGCCAGTAGTACCCCGAGTCCGACTCAAGGCCGGTCTTCGGGGATCTCCGCCCCGGGGGTGGCGGAGACGGTCCGGCGCCAGGGGGCGCCGGACCAGGTGGCCGGGACCGAGGGCGGCCCCGAACCGGACGAGCTGCACGCCGTCCAGCAGCAGATCCTCCGCCCCGTCACCGTGCCCGAGTGTGACGAGCCGACCGTGACGGCTGTCCAGCCTGCGATCCGTCGTTTCACCGGCACCAAGCGCACCATCCGCGTCGGCCCGCTCCGCTTCACCGACGCCGAGCGCCTGCTTCTCCAGGAGGCTGCCTCCGAGCACGGTTACAAGGGTGTGTCGGGCTTCGCTGCGGACATCGTCCTTGCCTTCGTTTCCGGTCGGTTCACCGCCAACCTCCCGTTGTCCGAGGACCGCCGCCGCACCCACATGTTCCGCGCCCAAGTCCTGCGTCAACTCAACCGCACCGGCAACAACATCAACCAGATCGCCCGCGCCCTCAACAGCGACCGGACCCCACCCGACATCCGGCAGCGCCTCACCGAACTCCAGGACCTGCTGGAGCTGATCGCCGAAGCCCTCCACCGGCCGGCCGATACCGGAACGGACCTCGCCGCGTGATCGCCGCCATCAAACCGGCCGGGTCCAACACCCGCGGACTCCTCGCCTACCTCTACAGCCTCGACACCCACGACCATCACTTCGACCCCCACATCGTCGGCGCCTTCGCCACCCTGGGCATGCCCGACCCCGGCCGCGACGAGAACGCCATCCTCACCCAGCTCGCCCGCCACCTCGACGAACCCGTCCACCTCCGCAACAGCGAGTTCGGCAAAAAGGTCACCGACCACGTCTGGCACTGCCCCGTCCGCGCCGCACCCGAGGACCGCCACCTCTCCGACGCCGAGTGGGGCGAGATCGCCCAGCGCATCGTCGAAGCCGCCGGCATCGCCCCACCCACAGACGACCTCGCATGCCGCTGGATCGCCGTACGCCACGCCGACGACCACATACACATCCTCGCCACCACCGTCCGCGAGGACGGCCGCCGCCCCAAGCTCCACGACAGCGGCATCCGCGTCGGCGACGCCTGCCGCCGGATCGAGAAAGACTACGGCCTGCGCCGGCTGAAGAAGGGCGACCGTACCAGCACCCGCGCCCCCACTCAGGCCGAGATGCACAAAGCCGCCCGCCTCGGCTGGGAACAGACCAGCCGCCGCTGGCTCGAAGACCGTGTCCGTGCCGCCATCCCCCACGTCACCGGCACCGAGGAACTCCTCGCCTGCCTCGCCGCCGATGACATCGCCGTCAAACCCCGCCGAGGGCCCTCCGGAGACCTCCTCGGCTATGCCCTCGGCCGCCCGAACGACCTCAACAAGGACGGCGAACAGATCTTCCACCCCGGCGGGAAACTCGCCCCCGACCTCACCCTTCCCAAACTCCGGGCCCGCCTCGAAACCACCCGCCCCGAGGAGCACCCCACCGCCCGCCGTACCCACCCCACCAGCGCCTGGCACCAGGCCGTCGACATCCTCGACGCCCTCCCGCACGGCCTCGCGGACGACGCCCACGCCCAGGCCCACATCACCGCACTCGGCGAACTCATCGAAGCCACCGCCCAGAAGGCCCCCACCCACCTCCAAGCCGAACTCCGAGCCGCATCCAAGGCGTTCGCCCGCGCCCAGCGGTCACAGATCCGGGCCGAACACCACGCCGCCCGCACCCTGCGCACCGCCGCCCGGGACATCGCCCACACCGCCACCGGCCCCGACGGCAGCGCCCTCGTTGCCCTGGTTGCCGCACTCGTCTGGGCCGCGATCATCGCCGGACGCTGGCACGAAGCGAAGGGCCACGCCCACCAGGCCGACGCGGCCCACCAAGCCGTCCAGCACCTCCAGGCAGCGGCCGATCAGGCCCTCGAACCCCAGCTCGCCGCCCTCGAACACCGCCAACCCCGGGAACCCGCCCGCCGCGTCCTGGCCCGCGACATCCACGCCGCCATCCCCGACCACGCCGACCGCATCCTCACCGACCCCGCCTGGCCCGCCCTCGCCACCGTCCTCACCGACGCCGAATCACGAGGCCACCACCCCCACCAACTCCTGAAACAAGCCGCCTCCCAACGCGAACTCACCACCGCCCGCCAACCCGCCCGCGTCCTCATCACCCGCATCCAGCACACCGCACGCAACCCAGTAGCCAACCACCGCGCCGAAGCAGCCCGCAGCCGTACAACCCAAGCCGCACTTCCACCACGCGCCCCACACGCCAACAGCTCGCTGCTCACCAAGGCGCCCACGACACCAGCCGGGCAACGCCGCCAGCAACGCTGACACCCCAGTGGTCAGGTGGCCCCACTAACCCCTCACCAGCGCAGTACACCCGCAGACTGACGCCCCTACTGCACACAAGTCGACAAGCAAGGAGCCCACCTTGGCGGGCTTCCACTGAATCGTGTGACTCGGCTGTACAGACGACGACTTGGCGCTAGAGTCCTTCCTGCTGGGCGGTAGCCCAGTGCAGTGGGTGCCCCGAAAGGGCACCAGAGGTAGGGCCCTAAAAGGGTCCCACCCTGGGGTGCCCGGTACGCCCCAGGCTTTGTCGCGCCTCTCACGCGGAGAGCAACCGCGTGCCTGTCAGACCCGAAACCCGAAGTGTCGCCCGGCCTACACCGGGAGTACCACCTGAGTCGCTTCACCGGCGCGATCTCAGTTCATCACCAATTGGTGGCTGGACTGAGCGCGCGCGTGTTCCGTACAGCCTCGTGAGAAAGGCTGGACCTTGGACAAGGTCACCCTCGGAACGCTCACAGTATTCGGACTGCTCAGCCTCGCCCTCCTCCTCGGCGTAAGGCTCGGTCGCCAAGTAGACGATTTTATCGACGCGTGGCGCAGGCCAGTCACTCGTCTCCGTCGCTGGTGGCGCAGCCGGCAGAATCGATCCTGATTCGTACTGAATTTCGCCCTCACCTGTGGCAACGCTGAGCCACGACAACCGGCGGCAAGGTAGCCGACGATCCCCGGTTCGCCTAATCGGGGATCCTCCGGACCATTGATCTTCCAGCCCAAACGCCGGAAGGAATCCCGCATGGCCCAGCCCGAAGCCCGCCCCGAGATCGTCGCCCTGCTCTGCGACAGCAACTTCAAATACCGCCGCGACACCAAGACCTGGTCCCACCGCGACGGCCGCCCGTTCACCACGCAGGAACAAAACCTCGCATTCCAGGCCACCCGCGCCGACCTCGAAGAGCTCAAGTCACAGCACACCCGCTACATGGAGTACGTCCGGACGATGGACGAAGCACCCGAAGTACTGCGGCGCTTCCTCGCCCCGTTCATGGAACGACTTGACAAGCGGAACCTCGGCAACGCCCGTGAACTCATGACCGAAGACGAGCGAGCCGAACTCGAACGGCTGCTCGGGCTCATGATCGAGCCTGTGCGCCGCTTCACCCCGTACACCTTCTGACAAGCAGCAAGACGAACAGCAGCTAAATAGGCGGCCGGTGAGGGAGGCTCTCCTTCCACCGGCCGCCCCTGTCGCGCGGCTAACCAGAGCTGCTCCAGGCAGACCACAAGATCGTCCGCACCACGCCCCCGCCAGGCCGTGGCTCGGCATGTCCGGGAGCGGGCCCCAGACACTGGGTCTATGAGCGGGCGCGTTCCCCTTCACGGCTACGACCCGCGTTGCGGACATGGGCCGGGTTGAGGAACCACTTGCGAGCGGATACGACCCACCAGACACCGCAGAAAGCCAAGACGACGCCGACCGCGATCGGAGCGTAGTTGAAGGTCTCCGCGGTGATCGGTGAGCTCTGCGGCAGCATGAACAGCACCGTGATCACCAGCACCCAGACGACAGCGATCGTGCCGACGATGGTGGACCAGGAGCCGAGGTGCCAGGGACCTCGTTCAAAGCGGTCGCCCATCCGCAGCCGGAGGAAGGTGGGGATCGCGTAGGCGATGTACAGGCCGATGGTCGCGATGGAGGTCACGGCCGCGTACGCGGTGCTGTTCCACAGGTAGGGCAGGCCAAGAACGAAGGCCCCGCCAGTGGCGAGCCAGACGGCATTGGTGGGGGTGCGTGTGGCGGGGCTGAGCTTGTGCCAGGTCCTGGAGAAGGGCAGAGCCCCGTCCCGGGAGAAGGCATAGATCATGCGCGAGTTGGCGGTCACGGACGCCATGCCGCAGAAGAGCTGGGCCACGATGATCACGAGCAGGAGCCACTTGCCCGCCGCCGCGCCGAGGGCGTCCATGAGGATCTGTGCCGGGGGGACATCCGTCGCCGAGCCGAGGGCACCGTCGTAGGACTGGATGGCGTAGGTGAAGCCGACGAGGAGGACGAACCCGGCGGCGAGGGAAACGAGGATCGAGCGGACGATGCCCTTGGGACCGGCAGTGGAGGCGTCGATGGTCTCCTCGGTCATATGGGCGGAGGCGTCGTAGCCGGTGAAGGTGTACTGCGCCATCAGTAGCCCGATCATCACCACGTAGGCACTGGAGGTGAAACCCGTGTTGTTGACGAATTCGCCGAACACGAAGCTGGTCGACTGGTGCTGGTCGGGGATGAGCACCAGGGCTGCGCAGATGACGAGGACCCCGGAAATGTGCCACCAGATGGACACCTCGTTGAGGAAGCCGACGATGCGCACGCCAAAGGTGTTCAGGACGCCGTGCAGGGCCAGGTTGATGCCGAACAGCGTGATGGTGTGGGTAGGTGTGGCGGCATAGCCGAACTGGAGGTCCAACAGGGCGTTGAGGAAGGTGGCCGCGCCGAAGTCGATGCCCGCGGTCACGGCTATCTGGCCGAGGGTATTGAACCAGCCGGTGAACCAAGCCCATGCCGCTGCGGAGCGCTTCGGGGCCATGCGGTGCGCCCAGAAGTACAAACCAGCGCTGGTGGGATAGGAGGAGCAGACCTCCGCCATGGAGAGCCCGACGAAGAGCGTCATCAGGCCGACGAACAGCCAGCCCCACATGATCACCGCCGGGCCGCCGATGTTCATGCCGTAGCCGTACAGCGTCATGCAGCCGGACAGGATGGAGATGATCGTGAAGCTGACGCCGAAGTTCGCCCGGCCGGACATGGAGCGGGAGAGCGTCTGCTGGTAGCCGAGTTGCTTGAGGCGTTCCTCGTCGGAGACGCGGGAGACATCGAGGGGCACGGGCTTCCGTCCTTTTACGCGGGAGGCAGTGGCGTCGGATTCAGTGGCGTCGGCGTCGCGGGGGGTTGTAGGCCCAGGCGCGGTGCCTTAGGAAGAGTTCGTTGGACCGGCCGCAGTAGGACCAGGGGACGTGCGTGGCGTAGGGGCCGATCGCGTCGAAGACCTCTTGGGCCTCGTGGTGGCGGCTCGCGTACGACATGGCGTGGGCGAGATAGTTCGCGTCGTCCGCGAAGCAGGCGTGTGAGTGCGGCGCCCGGTAGCGCCACCAACGCTCCAAGACGTGGTCGATCTGCGGGCACTCGACCCAGGGGTGGATCGCCAGCCCGTACGCTCTCCGATCCCTCTCCTGGCGGGAGCGGTGCGCTTCCGCCAGGACGACAAGGGGGAGAACCGCGATGGGCAGCCCCTGAGGGGCAGTGGCCGCTTGTTCCTCGGCCCACCAGGCGGCCTCGCCTTCGGCACCGTGATGCCGGGGGAACAGATAGGTGACGACCTCGTGGTGGGCTTCCCGGTTCCAGGGGTCGCGCTGTTTGATCTCCTCCCACACGCTGCCGAGGGTGTTCCGTTCGGGGCGTGAGTTCGCAGCAGGGCAAGCAGCACTACGAGTGGGGCAACGTCCTGCGGCCACACGTTCAGCGCGCTGCGGCACGTGGCCCAGGCATCCTTCATCATGGTCCAGCCAGCGTCGCGGCCGGCGATCATCGCGCGCAGGGCCTGCACGTTTCCGAGAAGCGTCAGCGCGTGAGGGGAGGAGGGCTCGGCCTTCGCCCAGGTGTCGGCGAACCTGAGGCGTGCCCCGGCTTCCGCGAGGACCTGGAGGCGGAAGATTCGGCGGTCCCAGTCCGGGCCGGTGGAGATCAGCAGATCTCGCGGACCTTCCCAGCGGCCCATGGAAGCGTCTTCGAGCGCGCGCCGAAGCGGCTCATCGCCTCTGGCCGGGTGCGTGTCCAGGAGTCGCCTGGTCGTCATTGCTCGCCTCCCCCGCGCCGCCGCCTCGCGGTGGCCGCCCCACTGAAGCGGCAGGCGCCCGTTTGTCGGGCCACGATCAAGGCTTCGCCGCTCCTCGGCCGTATGTGATTGCGGGGGTGGTCAAGCGGTCCGTATCCTGCTGTGCAACGCGTTGACGGAGACGAGTAGCCGAGGACCACGCGAGCAGAGAGAACCGCCGGTAGCTGGGAAGGCGGTCTCGCGCCCCGAGGTGAAGACCCTCCTGAGCGCGGGGAGGAACGGTCGCGTCCGCTGGCCCAATGCCCCGCCGGCCGACCCCCGTGATCGGGTCCGAACGAGGCCGCCACTTTGTGGCGGCGAAAGTGCGGTGGTACCGCGAGTTTCCCTTCTCGCCCGCACTCCCAAGGGATCATGACGATGTCCTTCGGAGGACCGAAATGATCCACAGCCGCGTACCCGTCTCCGACCTGCGAGAACACGTCGGCCGTACCGTCACAGTCTGCGGGTGGGTGAACACACTCCGCCTGCAGAGCAAGATGCAGTTCGTCGTCCTGCGGGACAGTACCGGCATGGCGCAGGTGACCCACAGGCGCGACAACGGACCGCTGGAAACCCAGCTCGAATCCCTCACCCCCGAATCCGCCGTCCGCGTCACCGGCCGCGTCGTCGACGCCGCCCAGGTCAAGCTCGGCGGCCTGGAGATCGTCCCGGAGGCTGTGGAGGTCCTGAACCTGGCGGCCACTCCGCTGCCGATCGACGAGCACACCGGCCTGGAGCAGCGCCTGGACTGGCGCTTCCTCGACGTGCGCCGCCGACCGGCCACTCAGCTGATGTTCGCCGTGCAGACCACCCTGGAGCAGGGCATGCGCGAGTACGCGTACGCCCAGGGCGCCACCGAAATGCACACCCCCAAGCTCATGGGGACTGCCTCGGAGTCCGGGGCGGAGGTCTTCGAACTCGGATACTTCGACCGCAGCGCCTATCTGGCGCAGTCGCCGCAGTTCTACAAGCAGATGGCGATCTCGGCCGGGATCGACAAGGTTTTCGAGATCGGGCCGGTCTTCCGCGCCGAGCCGTCGTTCACCTCCCGGCACGCCACCGAATTCACCGGGGTCGATGTCGAGCTGGCATGGATCGACGGCGTCGAGGACGTGATGGCGTTCGAGGAGCGCATGCTGGCTCACGCGATCGCGAAGGTCGCAGAGGTGCACGGTGAGGCGATCGCCGAGCACTTCGGCGTCGAGGTCACCGTCCCCAAGACGCCCTTTCCTCGTATCACGATGGCGGAGGCGCACGAGATCCTGCGCAAAGGCGGCTGGGACCCGGCGGGGATCAAGGAGGACCTGGACCCTGAGGGCGAGCGCAGTATCTCGGCCCATATCGCCGAGGCCACGGGGCACGAGTTCGTGTTCATCACGCACTACCCGGTGGGCATCCGGCCCTTCTACCACATGCGGCCGGCCGACGACCCGGGCGTGACTCTGAGCTTCGACCTGCTGTGGAAGGGGCTGGAGATCACCACCGGCGCCCAGCGTGAGCACCGGTACGACGTGCTGCTGCAACAGGCGGCGGAGAAGGGTATGAGCCCCGAGCCGTTGCGGGACTACCTGAACACGTTCCGGTACGGGTGCCCGCCGCACGGCGGCCTCGGCATGGGGCTCGGCCGGGTGCTGATGGTGATGCTCGGCCTGGACTCCATCCGTGAGGCCACCTTCCTCTTCCGCGGCCCGAACCGGCTCACCCCGTAGTCGGCCGCGGACCGCGTCCCGCGACACGGGCGGGTACCCCGTGTCGCGGGACGCGGTCTCAGTAGCGCGCATTTCGTAGGTCATGCGTCCACGCCTCGCCGGGGTGCTTGTCCCAGTAGGCCCGTAGGGCCCGCTCCCTCCGGGAGAAGCGGCCCTGGTGGCACAGTCCGCCGTGGGCGAGGGTGACGCTCATGGCCAGCCTCGACTCGGTGGTGACCCAGTGGGGTGTCAGCGCATGGCTCCAGAGCTGGTCGCCCGGGCACATCGTGACGGACTGGCGCTCGGCTGACTCATGCTTGGGCGGGACCTCGCCCGTGGTCTCGCCGATGACCGCCGCGTCGGCGGACAAGTGCTTGTCGGGGTCGCGGTAGCTGTGGAACGTCTTGATGCCGTGGACCTGCCAGACCAGGCCGTGCGAGTTGTCGTTGTGGTAGGTCGAGGACGCCCCGTGGGTGGAAAGGAACAAGATCGGCGCGAGGCGTTGCCATGTGAAGCCTCGCGCGGAGAGGTGGGTACGCCAAGGGACCATGACTTCTTCCTGGAAGCCGCCCAGGAGGTCGTCGTAGAACCGGTTGAGGTTGAAGTGCACCAGCCGGAACGGCCAGGTGACGATCTCCTCGACCGGTGCGGTACGGAAGGCCACCGTACGGTCCATCCGGACCGCCCAGTCGTCGTCTCCGAGGATCGTGTACCGGACTTCCGGATCCCTGCGGATCGCGTCGAGGACGTCGATGGCCGGCACGAAGGTGTAGTCGAAGGAGACCGCCAGCGGGAAGTTCGGCGGCTGTCGCCAGCGCCTGGTGAAGTCGTCGGGAGTTGTGAGGGTCATAGTCGGGTCCATGGGTCAGTGGGTGTCGGGGGCCTCAGGCTGGTGTGGCGCATGAACCGACGCCGTCGTCGGCTGGCACGGCGGAGCGGCAGATGGCCGCGCAGTCCGGAGTCACCCGGTCGCGCGCGGGAGCCACGAGGAATGCGTTGATCTCGGCTCGGGGGGCGTGAACGCCGATCGACATCCGGCCGTACGGGCATCTCCGGACGCGACCGTCCGCAGAGACGTAGGCGGTCTCCGAGCGGCACTCCCGGCGATCACCCGCAGATGACGGAAGTTGCAGCGTCCTCAGCTCGTCGAGATAGGCCCGGTACCGGCCTGAGAGATCGAAGTGGCGCCCCAGCAGGCGGGCATCGAGGCGCTGCCGTTCCAGGTACTCCCGGAGCGTCGTGTCGGCCCGGGACAGCGCCCGCTCATCAAGAACGAGGGGGCTGAACTGGAGCTGTATCCCGGTCCCGGACACGAGACCGACCAGTTCCCGGCATTCCTCGTCCTCCAGCGCCCAGCAGGTGACGTGGAGGATCTTCGTATCGGGGTGAACGGCACGCAGCGTGTCGACGGCCGAGGCCGTCGTGCGGGTGGTGCGCCCCAGCAGCATGGCACCCCGCGAATCCGCGGAGACCGTCACGTTGGCCAGCAGGTGAGCCACCTGCGAGAGGGTGATGACCTCGGAGACCGTACGGGCCGAGGTCACCATCGACACCGACAGGCCGAACTGATGGGCCAACCGTACGAGCTGCCGTAACTGCGGATGGTGCACGGGTTCGCCACCGCTCAGGCAGACGCCTTCGACGCCTGCCTCCTTCAGGCGGGACAGGGTGCGGGCGTATGTGGCGATGTCCAGGAAGCCGTGGGCGCGGTCGGCTCGGAAGCAGAATCCGCAGGCCACCTTGCAGTGGCCGGCCGTGGAGATCAGTGCGGTACGGACGTGAGTGCTCATTGCACCCCCGTGTTGTCCCACACCGCGATCTCCACGGTGGTCCTGTAGAACGCACACATCTCGGGGTCGGGGGTGCTGCCGCCGACAAGAGCCTGCTCGTTACGGGACGGCCCGCCGCAGATGGCGAGCGCCGGGCAGTCGCCGCACTCGGGGATCGGCGCCACCTTCTTTGCCACGCCGGCCAGAAGGCCGGGGTCGGCCCGGAGCTCGTCGAGAGTGTGCAGGAACGACGGCTCGGTGAAGTTGATGTCGCACAGGCTGACCCGGTTGCCGGGTAGCAGGGCGGCATTCAGGGAACGGTCGCCTTGCATGTGGTCGAACAGCATCGGACGGCGGGTGTCGAGGGCTTGGAAGGCGCGGTCCAGGACGGAGAACAGCATTCCGCCCCGTCCCAGGGCAGCCACACGGGCCTCGTACAGCTCACAGGCGAGGTCGATGCCGTTGACCTGCCAGCGGCCCGCGGTCGGTATCGGAGTGTTGACGTAGATGAACGTGAGCCCGAGGTCGTCGATGATCCAACGGACGGTGTCGGCGAGGCGTCCGATGTTCGCGGACGTCGGGGTGAGGTTGCAGCCCACGTGCAGCCCGTCCGCCTCGACGAACCGGGCGACGTTGCGGCGGATGCGGTCGTCTGCGGGCCGGCCCCCGAGCAGGAGGCGGTTCGCGGAGTTGACCCCCGGTGGGCCGTCGACGGAGATACCGACCCCGTATTCGTAGGCGACGAAGTGGTTGAGGGCCTCGTCGGTCAACCGGGCGCCATTGGTAACGACGGTTCGCCGCACCCGGCTCACGTCGTATCGGGCGGCGAGTTCGTCCGCGAGTTCGTCGCCGTATCGCATGAGGTCGAAGCGGATGGTGGGCTCGCCGCCGAACCACTGGATGGATACCTCGTCCTGCCCGGCGTTCTGGGCGAACAGGAACTCCAGCCCTTCGGCGAGCTCCTCCTTCGTCATGTCCGGCTTGCCGGTGTTCGTGTCGACGAAGCAGTAGGTGCAGGCCATGTTGCAGCGGTCGGTGAGGACGACGCGCAGCCCGCTGATGCGGCGGGGAGCGGCGTCGAGGTCAAGGTGTCGGAGTCGGTGACGGAGTGCTTCACGCCGGTCGGCCGTGGGGCCGTCAGGGGTGAAGCCGAGCCCTGCGAGGGCTTCATGGGTCGCGGTCGGGGGGACCCCGGCGAGGTCGTGGACCTCGCCGGAGTCGATGAACACACTGTCCAGGCCGACCGGGTCGAGGAGAACTGCTTCCCCGTCCCGCTCGTACTGGAAGTACTTCCCCCACAGCATTCGGGGGACGGCCATGGTGGTTAGGCCGCCGCTTCCTCTTCGGCTATCCCGAGCTCGCCCATAACCTCACGGACCGTGTCCTCGGCAGCGGCCTGGAGCTTCGCGGAGGTGGCCGGTGAGCCACCGTCGGCGAGGACGATCACGCCGGGCAGCGTCGGGTTCGGCGCGATGACGGTGATGCCCGCCGGATCGGTGCCGATGACCATGATCGCGCCCTTCAGCTCGACCCAGTCGGTCCGCTCCTTGAGCGCTTCGACGATGCGGGCCTGCTTCTCCTGGAAAGAAGCACGCTCGCCCATCCACACACCCGCCTTGGACTTGGAGTCCACGACATCCGCGTAGATTAAGTGGTCCTTCTTCTCTCGCCTGGCTTGAGGCATGGTCGATCCTCTCTTTGTGCGTTTGTTTGGGTTGGACAGCCCCTGGTGTTCTCCGCCGGGGCCTGGCGGGTTACCGCCTCGCCGGGAGTCGGTCGAGGCGGCGCTCATCAGCTCTGCGGCAGTCGGCACGGCTCCGGCAAGGGGCCTGCAATGGCTGGGTCCGCAGGGCAAGTACTAGAGGGCGCCTTCGCGCTCCTTGCGTGCTTTGAACAGGGCGCGGTGGAGTTTGTCGGGCGGGTGCAGTACCCGTGGGCCGGTGGGTAGGCGGTACCAGTGCAGCCCGGGCCCGCTGGTGCGGTCTGCTTGCGGTACCACCACGTGGCAGGTCAGACCCAGTGCGACCGTTCCCGGCTCCTCCCATCGCGCGGCGGTGCCAACCGGCGCGAGGAAGTACATCCGCGGTTCGCGACCACCGGCGTCCAGGATGGTCGGTCCCCCTGCCAGTCCCTGCTCCTCGATGAGCGTCACGGCCCGGCGTCCCACGTGCTCCGACGCGCGGATGGCGTCCCACCACGTGCCTGCGGGACACAGCTCCGGCTCTCCCCCGGTGGGCATCCACCGCGGCAGCCGAGTGATCGGGATCGGGTCCGGCATGGAAAAGGCCCCCTCACAACTGGGTGTGAGAGGACCATTCCATTGTGAAAGCAGGTGTGCGCGGACAAAGTGTCCGCACCCAATTTACGCCAACTCCCCTTAAGGGTCAGCTGGTTGTGTTATGCGACACCCGCCCAGGCTCCGAAAGCTGACAGCTCAGCGGACGGATGCGTGTCCATGCGCACCAGAGCACCGAGCGTTTCGCGTACAGATGGATGGAATCGGGTGTGGTTCGGGGCAATTTTCCTCGACTGCTTGAGCTCCGCGAACGCCCCACCGCGGTCGCCTTGCGCCAGACGGGCGGAGGCCACATCGATGTGATGGTGGCTTGAACGCTCCCCGACTGTCGAGGAGGGCGGTGTCCACTCGCGCCCGCCCTGGCCCCATTGGGAGAGCTTGGCCAGGGCCTGCTCGCTGTCCCCTGTGTCGATCAGGGCGTGGACCGTATGGATCTTGATATTGGTCGGCCCGAAGCTCATCTCGTAGGCCAGGCTGTCGTGGTTGCCGGCCATACGCGCAACGTCCTCAGCCTCCCGCAGAAGCTCCTCGGCCCCGTCGACGTCGTTCTCCCGGGAGTCCACCACCGCCAGCTTCAGCAGCAGAGCCCCGTCGACCGCCAGCGCGTCGTTGGTGTACGACCGCTCGGGCTGAATCCGTTCCAACTCCGCGCGGAGACCCTTGAGCTTGCGCCGGGCCGACGGGGTGGCGCCCTGGCGAAGCATCGAGCCCGCTACCAGGAAGCCAGCCGTGACCTGCATCAGCGGATCACCGCTGCGATCGGCAGCCCACCGCACGCGTTCCAGGGCCGTGTTGCCCAGATCGTGGTGCCCCATCTTGTGCGCGAGGCTGTTGACCGCCCGATAGGCCCGCGCAAGGTGCCAGAACGCCGCCTGCTGCTCACCGTTGGACCCGTCCAGCGCCACATGCGACAGCTCGGTGATGACCGCGGGCAGCAGCGGACCCATGGGAACGTAACGGGCGTCCCGCCGGAGGGTCGCGATCTGGTCCACCTCGGAGGCCAGCACTGACAGCGCGCGAGGACGCGTCTCCAATTCGTCCGGGGCGTCGAAGCACAGCAGGATCCGCCGCAGCTCCGGAATGACGGCGTGCACCTTGTCCTCGGCCTCGGGGTCCCCGTAGTACGGCTGTCCGGTCAGCACCTCCGGCCCGAAGTGGAGCGCCCGGGCCAGAGCTGATATCAGGCTCGGTGTCGCTTTCCGAGCGCCGGACTCCAGCTTCTGAATGAGGCTGGCGGAGACCGCGACTCTCTGGGCGAGCTGCGCGGCGGAGAGCCCCCGCGTCTTCCGTGCCACCCTGAGCCGGTCCCCCAGCGTCAAGCTTTCACCCACGTCAAGATCCCCTCCTTCATTCGGAGCACTGTGGCCAGGGTACGGGCCACGCCCCACCCCCAGAAGGGCCGTCGGAGAGACTTAACCGGCCGTCTACCCGGAGGCTGCACGGGACAAGAACGCCAGGCCGAGGCGCCCAGCTACCGGAGTCTCATCGGCCGTAACCCCCGACTCGGCAGTATCACTTCCGGTCCCGTTCACCCCCCGGCCGGGGCCGTTCGCCTGCAGCCGCCCGCGAAGCTCCACCGCACGTCAGAATGCCTAGGCCACGGACGATGCCGAAGGCCCCGCTGCTCACAGCGGGGCCTTCGACGTTCTCTGTCACGGTTTCAGAAAGTCGCGGAACAGTTCAGGGCAGGCCGACCGGTGGTCGCCGAGCCTGGCTGAACACAGGCCGACAAGATCGCGTCCCGCCCCGCCCAGCGGCACGGGACCCGAGTGGGAGCGGTCACGAGATCATCACCGATGGCGCGCTTCCGTGCGGAGAGGGTGGACTTCGCCTCGGACCAGGGTTCGCGGATGCCAGGATGGGACGCTCCCGCGGTGATCGACGGGTCAACCGCGCCGTGCCCTCGTCGTCGCCGGAGGAATCCATGAACGTCCGACTCGGCCCGCTGACCGCCCGGAGGCGACGCGCCGACGACACCCTGCGAGCAGGCAGCGATGTTGTGGGGGTGCTCGGTGACTTCTGGCAGTGGGCCTGCTCCGACCTGGTGGGCAACACCATGCGCGGGGTCCTGGCCGAGTACATCGTCGGTACCGCGTTGGGCTCCCTCGACGGCACACGTCTCGAATGGGACACGGTCGACGTCCGCACCCCCGAGGGGTGCCGGGTCGAAGTGAAGTCTGCCGCCTACCTGCAGTCCTGGGCACAGAAGACCCTGTCGAAGATCTCCTTCTCCATCGCCCCCGCCACCGGTTGGGACGCCTCGACGGGCACGATGTCGTCCAAGATCCTCCGGCGCTCGGACGTCTACGTCTTCTCCCTGCTGCACCACCAGGACAAGCAGACCCTGGACCCTCTCGACCTCACGCAGTGGACCTTCTATGTACTGCCCACCCGGGTACTGGACGAACGGTGCCCCACCCAGAAGACGATCAGCCTCCCCGGCCTCCAGAGGCTAGAACCCGTACGGACCGGCTTCTCCGGCCTGGCGGAGGCGGTGGCGGGTTGCGGCCGGAAGCCCTCTCCAACCCCGTCTGTACCCAACCGAGGGATCCAAGCGGAGGCTTGATCCGGCTCCGCCCGACGATACGGGCTCCGCGTTCCCCGCAGGCTCCGCCCGTCGCCAGCCGAGCGGGCCGATCTACCGGCGTCTCAGTAGCTTACGGACCTCACGCCACGACCGGATGACCTCAGCTACCTCTGTGATCAGCTTCCGGATTTGCGCGACCAGGCACCTCGTGAGCCCAGTGGCGGCAATGGCGCCTGCCAGGATGGTGAACCAGCGCACTCGCCACCTCCCACAGATTGCGTTTCATCTCCATCTCTATGGTCGTGATCGCCGAGATCAGAGTCTGCAGATTAGAAGCCGCATTTTGTGATCATGTGAGGCTGGCCCGACCTGGCCTGGAAGGCGGGTGAACAACGGTCGGGCGGTCTCAGTCCTGGTCTCATTCACCCCAGGCCGGAGCCGTCCGGATGGGGTCGACATGACCACTCCGCCGCAGGTCAGGACAAGTACGAACCCCGCCGGACCCCCGTATGAACATTTGGAAAGCGTGTTGGGGGCAACCCCTCACGAGTTCGAATCTCGTATCCTCCGCCAGTGCCTCACCGGGCACTAACGTCGAAGGCCCCCGCCGCGAGGTGGGGGCCTTCGACGTTTCTCCGTCTCGGTTTCCGTCTCGGTCGCCTTCCGGCCTCGGCGTTCCCCGACCCGCTCCACACCCTTCAACCGAAGCATCACAAGAGATATACTTGATGCTCGGATTGATATCCCGGGAGGTGGCGTATGAGTCGCACGGTGATCGACCTGGACGACGAACTGCTGGCCGAGGTGGCACAGGCGCTGGGGACCGGCACCAAGAAGGAAACCGTCAACACGGCCCTGCGGGAGGTACTGGAGAACCGGCGCCGGGCCCTCGCTCTGGCCCGGCTGCGCGCGGCGGCTACCGACGGCGGCTTCGACCTGGACGTCTTTGACGACAAGGGGAGCTACCGGCGGTGAGCGCGGCGCAGTTTCTGATCGACACCAGCGCGCTCGCCCGATTCCTTCGCGGGGACGCCGAACAGTACGGCTGGGACCAGGCGGCAGCAGCCGGGCTCATCGCGACCTGCCCCATCACCGAGCTGGAATTCTTCTCCAGCGCGCGATCAGCCGAAGATCGCGCCCGGGGCGTTGAGGACATGCGGATGATCTTCGGCTGGATCCCCGTCGACGACCGCGCCTACGATCGCGCCTGGCAGGTCCAGGAACTGCTGACCCGGCGCGGACAGCACCGCAGCGCCGGCGCGGTGGACCTCGTCGTCGCCGCCACAGCGGAGTTGCAGGGCCTTACCCTCCTGCACCGCGACCGCGATTTCGACTGCATCGCCGCTGTCACCGGTCAGGCCCTGCAGTGGTTCGGCCCCGAGGCGGGCAAATGAACAGCCCCTCGCCTGGTCTCAGCTTCCACCTCAGTCGCCTTCCGGCGGCCGCCAGAGCGCCCCGCTGGCCCGACGTTTCCTCGAAAACAGCGGTAAGAGGGACGGTACGGGGAGTATGGTCCCTTGTATGGCAACCAAAAAGGTGACCGTGACGATTCCCGAGGATCTTCTCGACGACATTCGTTCGGAGGCCGCGGAGCGGGGCCTGTCCGCCTATGTCGCCGAGGCGCTGCGGCTCAAACGGGACCGGGACCGGCTGCGGGAGCTCGTGGACTGGCTGGAGGACGAGCACGGGCCGGTCACCGAGGACGAGCGGGCCGCGGCGCGGGCGGAGATGGCGGAGCTCGACGCGGAGCACGAGCGGCGTCGTGCCGCCGGTAGGCGTGGCACCGGGCAAGCCGCGTGAAGAAGCGGTCCGGTGAGCAGAGGCAGCGGCCGCCGCGCCTCTTCGTGCTCGACTGCGAGGCGCTGTCCCAGGCCGTACGCGGCGACCGGCGGATGATCGCCCGGCTCGATCTGGCGGCCCGGGGGGAGGCCGAGGTGGTGACATCTCCGATGACCCTGGTCGAGGCATACGACGGCAGAACCACCGAAACGCGTTGGGACTGGGTGCTCTCCCGGCTCACCGTCGTGGACATCGGCAAGGACGAGGCACGCCGGGCCCGGCGACTCCTGGCCGAGGCCGAACTGCATGGCCATAAGTACGCGATCGATGCCGTGCTCGCCGTCGTCGCGCGACAGCAGAAGGGGCACGTCACCGTGTTCACCTCGGACGTGGACGACCTGGAGAGGCTGGTCCCCGACACGATCGTCGTGACGAAGGTGTAGCCATCCGTCCCCCGCGATCAGTTCCCGTCGATCGACGCGAAGAGGCCGCAGTGGTGGGTCGCCTCGACGTCGATCGGGGTGGTGCCGTGGGCGCCGGGGGCGAGGCCGAGGAGGGTGCCGCCGGTGGTGGTGGCGGGGGGCCAGGTGGGGTGGCCGGGGGTGTTGGGGTTGCCGGTGCGGGCGAAGGCGGTCCAGTAGTCGATCATCCGCTCGGACAGTTTGCGCTGGGCGGGGGTGTGTCCGGGGTCGCCGAAGAGGCTGATCAGGTCGGAGCCGTGGACGGCGGTGCGCGGGAAGTCCGGTGGGGCGCCGTAGGCGGTGCCTTCGGAGCCGGGCTGGTCGGGGTCGTTGAAGACGTAGGCGTACGCATGGGGGCGGCCCGGGCCGTCCATGGCGCGGGCGTCGGCGAAGGACGGGCAGGTGAAGCCCTGGTCGGCGGTGATACGGCCCCAGAGCACGGCGCGGGCGTACGGGCCCTTCCCGACCGGGTAGGCGGCGGTGACCTTGCTTCTGTCGGCGCCGTAGGCGGTGTCGAGGAGGGTGTGGAAGAGCTTCCGGTCGAAGGGGGCCTTCGCCGCCTGCATGGCGGTGAACATGGTCCACTCGTCGCGGGTGGTGCCGACGATCATCGGGATGGCGGCGGTACGGCCCTCCCGGGCGAGGCTCGCCGGGTCCTCGGGGAGGAACGCGGCGGTGCCGCCGTAGACCGGGCGGGAGAGGGCCGCGGTGTGCGGGCCCTCGGTCCAGGTCTTCACGTCGGTCCCGCGCAGACAGGCCAGGACGGCTTCGGCGGAGCCCTCGCCGCAGCCGACGGCTTCGACCGCCGCCCGGTCGGCGGGCTCGGCCAGGCGCTGCGGCAGGTACAGGCCGTGGCGTTCGACTCCGGGGGCGGCGGTTCCGGCGGGGAAGTAACCGGAGCAGGAGCCGCTCTGGACGACGGCCTTGTCGATCAGGCCTGTGGTCTCGGGGGCGCCGACCAGGGCGCAGACGCTGAAGGCGCCGGCGGACTCGCCGAAGACGGTCACATTGCCGGGGTCCCCGCCGAAGGCCGCCGCGTTGCGCGCCACCCAGCGCAGGGCTGCCGTCTGGTCCCGCAGGCCGAGGTTGTCGGCGCCGGGGCCGAGGGCGGGGTGGGAGAGGAAGCCGAGCGGGCCGAGCCGGTAGTTGATCGTGACGCCCACCACGTCGCCCCGGGTCACGATGCGGGCCAGGTCGTACTGGGAACCCGCCCCGCTCTGCAGACCGCCGCCGTGGATCCAGACCATCACCGGTCTCTTGCCGCCCGTGCCGTCACGGGGCGCGGTGACATCGAGGTAGAGGCAGTCCTCGGAGCTGTCGGCTATCGCGAAGAACGCCTTGGGGTCCTGGGCGCATGCCGAGCCGGATCTCGTCGCTTCCCGTACCCCCTTCCAGGGGACGGCCCGCTGCGGCGGTGCCCAGCGCAGATCGCCCACCGGGGGTCGGGCGTAGGGGATGCCGCGGTAGCGGAGCACCTCGCCGTCGGCGAAGCCGCGTACGGATCCCGCGTCGGTACGGACGGGCGATACGGGTGCGGCACCGGCACCGGACCGCCCACCGCCACCGGGCGACGCGCACGCCCCCAGGACCGATATCAGGGCCACCACGAGCGCGAACCGCGCGCCTCTCGACATCGCCATGGGCGGCTTCCTTCCGTCCGTCTACCGGTGGGGATCGATGGCACCCCCGACCAGTTTTATGACAAAAGGCGCATAGCGCATTACTGACTGTGGCTTCCGGGTGGGAAATGGGCGGACAGATAGATACGGGTGCGGTCCGGCGCGTACTCCTGGGCATCGAGCCGAACACAGCGCCGTTCCGTCAGGTCGTACGGGTTGGCGGATGCCCCGGAAGCGCTCCCGGGGCAGATGTAGCCGTAGCGCGTGCCGTCCTTCAGCGTCTCCGGTTCCGGGACTCCGAGGCGGGAGAAGCCGTGCGCGGGAGTGTCGGGCAGGGCGGTGGTGCGCTTGAGCCAGGTGCCTTCGGGCGGGTGCGCCTTCAGATAGGCCTCCGCTTCGGAGCGCGGCAGGGTGAAGGTGAGGAAGCCCGTGTCGACGCGGGAGGTGGTCTCGTACGCGGCCCGGGGCGATTCCGCCGTGGCGGGGATGTCCAGGTTCATCCGCCCGCTCAGCCACTCGGGGGTGATCCCTTCGGCCCAGCGCGCGTCGGTCGACGGCGCAGGATTGAGGATCCCGCCGTCGTCGTCGTGGCCGATGAGGAGCCAGCCCGTCGTGATCAGGACGCACACGAGGGCCAGCGCCCCCGCCGCCGCACCCACGACAAGGCCCCGGCGGCGGCCGCGCGTGCCGAGGTCGTTCAACGGGCTCCTCCCCTGCCGTCCGTACTGGCCTCCGGACGACCCCCGGGCCCGGGGGTCGTCCGGTCCTGCTGCTGCTCTCGGCCGGGATTCAAGCGTCCGTCCCTGCTCTCGCCGGGACCCGGTAGCGGGTCGTTGTTGGGCTGCGCAGAGCCGAGATCGTAGCTCCGGACGTCGCTGCTGCCCGCCATGTCGAACTCCTGGGCGAGGCCGACCCGGTGCAGCTTGGCCATATCGCCGTCGGGGATGTCCAGCGGGCCGACCTTGACGCCCTTGCCCTCGTCCCAGTTGTAGCGGTCCCAGACGTTCGCCTGGTAGTCGATGTTGATCTTGGGGTTCCCGTCGGCGTCGGGTACGGCCGTCACGACACCCGTGACGTTGATGTTGCTGCCCCCGACCGCGTAGTACCAGTTCGCGTCGAGCTTGTCGGTGAAGTAGAAGTCCCGGGGATGCCTCGCCTCGACCGGGATGGCGACCGGCTGTCCGCCGTTCTTCCGGAACTCCTCCGCGGCCTGCTCGCGCCAGGTGTTCTGGTTCGTCTTGACGATATCGTCGACGTACGTCTTGAAGGCGGGGACGTCCGCCATCATCCGGTCCACCGGCAGATTCATGGGTTTGCCGCTGTTGCCCAGATAGTGATCCATATGGCGGGCGGCGTCCGTCATGCCCTTCGCGTCCGCGCCCTCCGTCAGGAGGTACATCTTCGCCTCGGTCACCCGGTCCCCGACGCCGACACCCCTGGAGTCGTGCTCGCCCGCCCCCGCGTCCGGCGCGATCTGCGCCACCGTCGGGCTCAAGATGCCAGCGGCCAGCAGGGAGTCCTTCTGCGTCAGCCAGAGCTGGGCCCGCGCCCCGGGGCTCAGGGACTCCCACAGCTGCCGCAGCTTGCCCCGCTCGATCGGGCTCAGTCCCCCGCCGCGCTTCGCCAGCTCCGTCGCGCGCGGCAGCTGATCCTCGTCGAGGGAGGTGAACTTCGCGTGGCCCGCGTTGTACGGATCGTTGCCATGGCTCTTGCGGAGCGCGCGGACGGCCGCCGCGTCGACCTCGGCGGCGTGCTGGACGACTCCGGTCAGGGCGTCCGCGTACCACCGCATCCGGTCCTTGGCCCGCTGGTCCGGGCCCTTGGGCGTACAGACCGCCTCGATGACCCGGACCGTGGCGCACGGACCGTCCGAGACGATCAGCGCCACATCCGGCGGATTGCGGCTCTGATCGCCCTTGCTCGCCGCGTCCGTGAGGGTCTGGGCCTTCTTCTGGATCGCCACCAGCTCGGCATGGGCGTCGGTGAGGACGGCGGCGATGCTCTCGGCCTCCAGTTGGAGATCCGCGAACTCCTTGGCCGTCTTATGTATGAACTCCCTGGTCACGGTGGCGTTGACGCCCGCCCATTGGGCGCCGTCGGACTTCTTCACCAGGCCGTCCCGGGTAGCGCCGGCCAGCTTCGCCAGCTCCCCCGCCATCGTCCGCCAGTCGGCGGCGGCCGTGCCCAGTTTGCCGAGGTCCAGGGCCATCAGCGCCGAGTACGAGAACTCACCCATGACACCGCCCCTACCGGAAGTATTCGTTCAGCGCCGATACGGACACCGGTCCCGTACGGCCGCCGATCTCGGTCCCGATCTTCGCGTCGTCCCGCGCGTGCAGCTTCTTGCTGAAGTCGAGGTGGTTGGAGATATGCGCGCAGGCCTGTAGGACATGCTTGACCTGCGAGGTCCAGATTCCGACGGTCGACTCCAGTTCGGTGCCGAGCCCGAGATTTCCGCTTTTGAGGGCGGCGGCGGCCTGCATGGTGGAGCCGGAACCGCCGGCGTCCAGGCCCGCTCCGGCGATATCGGCCTTCTTCTTCAGCTCACCGTGGACGACGAACGCCTCATGCCCGACGGCACCCAGATCGTCCTGCCGTACCACCAGGTCACCACCGGCCGGACCGGCCGGCGCCGCCTGGTTCAGCCGGGTCCCGACCTCCTGCCGTTCCGCCGCCCCGGCCTTGGCCTGCTCCCACTCGTTCCAGGTCATCGGTCCCCCTGTCCCGTCCTCCGCCGTCTCCTGCCGGACCGTCCGAAGGTTTCCTGCCCCGCACCCACCAATATCCACCAACTACCTTGATCGTGGCGGGACTTGAGAACATCGGATCTGCCCGGCAGGTACTCCCGGCTGCCTTTCGGCGGACCGCATGACATGCGGATGATCCGGGCGAGGGGAAGAATGAGGGGGTACGAGTCCCGGGAGGCCGTCATGGGGCAGCAGCACGGCATCGGGGGCGTACCGTACGACGCCCCGCCGCGGCCCACTCCGCGTGAGCGGGCCGAGTACGGGCGGGCCGCCCGCCGGGGGACGCCGCGGTCCGCGCACGCCGACTACGATCCGCCCGCCGACCGGCTCGATCCCGTCGACATCGTCGAGGCGCAGTCCGCGACCCGCGTTCCCGATCTCGTCCCCGTCCGCTACGCGCGGATGACCGAGTCCCCGTTCCGCTTCTACCGGGGCGCCGCGTCCGTCATGGCCGCCGATCTCGCCGCCGCCACCCCCGTCAGCGGGCTCACCGCCCAGCTCTGCGGCGACGCCCATATGCTGAACTTCCGGCTCCTCGGCTCACCCGAGCGGCGGCTCGTCTTCGACATCAACGACTTCGACGAGACCCATCCGGGCCCCTGGGAGTGGGACCTCAAGCGGCTCGCGACCAGCCTTGTCATCGCGGGCCGTGAGAACGGCTGGCCGGAGAAGGAGCGTGCCGCGATCGTCCGGGCGGCCGTGCGCATGTACCGGCGGCGGATCCGGGCCTACGCGGGCCTGGGCAATCTCGAGGTCTGGTACGACCGCGGCGATATGGAGCAGGTCCAGGCGCTGGCCGACGAGCGGCTGGACCAGCGCGGCCGGGAGCGGCTGGCGGAGGCCATGACGAAGGCCCGTACCCGAGACAGTCTGAAGGCGTTCGAGAAGCTGACGGAGGTACGGGACGGGGGACGGCGGTTCGCGGCGGACCCGCCGCTGATCGTGCCCGTCGAGGAGCTGCTCGCCGGGCCCGAACTCGTCCGGCTGGTCCGGGAGCTGCACGGCCTGGTCGACCACTACGGTCTGAGTCTCTCCATGGAGCGGCGGCATCTGCTGTCGCAGTACCGGGTCGTCGACATCGCCCGGAAGGTCGTGGGCGTCGGCAGTGTCGGCACCCGCTGCTGGGTGCTGCTCCTGCTGGGCCGGGACGACACGGATCCGCTGATCCTTCAGGCGAAGGAGGCGGACCGGTCGGTCCTGGAGCCGTTCACGGAGCGCAGCGCGTACGAGAACCAGGGACAGCGGGTGGTGGCCGGGCAGCGGCTGATGCAGGCCGTCGGCGATGTGTTCCTGGGGTGGGACCGGATCAGCAATGTCGATGTGCCGTACCGCGATTTCTATATCCGGCAGTTGCACGACTGGAAGGGGATCGTGGTGCCGCAGGCGATGGTGCCGCGAGGGATGCGGCTCTTCGCCGAACTGTGCGGCACGACCCTGGCCAGGGCGCACGCCAGGTCGGGTGACCGGATCGCGATCGCCGCCTATGTGGGCGGCGGGGAGGTGCTCGACGAGGCGATCGCCCGGTTCGCGGAGGTGTACGCGGATCAGAACGAGCGCGATCACGCGGCGCTGGTGGCCGCCGTGCGGGAGGGGCGCGTCACCACCGCCGATGAGGGGTAGCGGATTCCGGGGCGCCCGTCATTTCCAGGGGATGTTCCGCCAGGGGCTCGCCTCGTCCGTGGTCAGGATCCGGTGGCATTCCAGCGCGCCCTCGTACCAGTCGCCGAACTCCTCATCGTCGAAGTGGAGGCAGCGGCCCAGGACGTACGCGGCCGAGAACTCCTCCCACGAGCGGTAGTTCGTCCGTGCGGCGCCGCCCGCCCGCAGGATCGCGTCCTCCGTCTCGGCGAGGGTGCCGAACCGGGCGCCGAGCCCCCAGCGGGCCATGCCGGAGGCGCGGCCGTAGTCCCATGCCTCCAGGGTGCGGATGAACTGGGAGTCGCCGAGGAGTCCGTCGGCGCGGAATCGCGCCTCGTAGCGGGCGATCCGGCCGATCAGCCGCCCCACTCCGGCGACCTGCGCCGAGACGTCGGATTCGGCGGCCGGGGTGCCGGGGGTGACGCCGTCTGCGGTGATCCGGGGTTCGGCGGCGCGGGCCGCGTTGGCGCGGATGACGCGTTCGGCGACGGACCGCCAGTGGTCGAGTTCGACGGCGCCGCCGTAGTCGCGGGCGAGGTTGACGCGGAGGTCGAGCGCGAACTCCCAGACAGGGCTGACCAGGTCGGCGCGGACGAGCCGCTCCAGCGTCCGGCGCCATTCGTCGCGGGTGGTGATGTCCCACCATTCGCGCAGCCGGGTGCGTTCCCGCCGGTAGCCGCGGCCGTGGTAGCCGATGCTGTTCCAGAACTCGCCGTTGTTGACGGAGAGCAGCGCCCCGCAGGCCAGTCCGTGCGCCACCGAGCCGTGCAGGGGGCCGCCGACGTGGAGGGCGCGCAGCCGGCGGCCGGGCCGGATGCGGTCGGGGTGGGCGGAGTGCCGGTGCCACTGGGCGCGGTGGGCGGGGGTGGTGGGGAAGAACGCCTCGCACGGGGTACCGGGGTTGATCACGATCCACGCGGGGTCGGTGTGGTCCCAGGCGTTGGCGTACCAGGCGAGGGACGCCGAGTGGAAGACGGGATCCTCGACGGGCGCGGGCAGGACGCCCTCGGTGTACAGGGCCACGCACGCGCCGCCGACCTGCGGTGCGAAGAACGGGAGGATCTGGACCTCGGTGGGGTGGGTGTCGAGGAAGGACCGGCGCTGGGCCGTGTAGAGCCAGTTGCGGCCGAGTTCGTCGAAGTAGGCGGGCCAGTCGCCGCGCGTCCTCGCCTCGTACAGCCGACGCTCGATCCGGCTGGGCGCCTGCCAGGCCGGGGCGGCGGCGGTGCCGGGTGGCATGCCGTGGGGCGGGCCGCCGTGGGGTGGGCCGCCCTGGAGCGGGCCGGCGTAGGGCGGGTTTCCGTACAGCGGTGGGCCGAAGCCCGGGACGCCTCCGCTCCCGTACGGTGTTCCGTCCCCGTTGCCCGTCCCCATACGAAAACTCTATCGAGGCCGGGGGCGGGGCGGCGGTATCCCCCCGGTGGCGTACTCCGCGCGGGGGACGGCGGGGGCGGCGGCGGGGGTGAAGGCGGGGGGTGCCGCGTGGCGGCGGCGGCGGGGGCGTCCGGGGCGGGTTGAGTGGGGTGGTCCCGAGGACCGAGGCGGGACCGGACCGAGAACACGAACGAGGATTCGGAGGGGGACGACCGTGCCCGTACCGTCGGCGCTCGACCACCAGGCCACCGGCTACAGCCTGCCGCACGCGTACTGGATGGCCAGGGCCGCCCAGCTCGCGTACGAGAACCCGGCGGAGGTCGAGCGGCAGGCCCGGGGGTGGGGGTTCGAACGGGTCCGCCATCACGAGTCGCTCTTCGAGCCGCCGTTCGCGCTGGAGGACACCCAGGCGTACACGATGGCCAGCGACCGGATGATCGTGACGGCGTTCCGGGGGACGGAGCCGGTACAAATCAGGGACTGGCTCTCGGACGCCGGTACGCCGCCGTGGCCGGGCCCGGCCAGGACCGGGTATATGCATTACGGCTTCGCGGAGGCGCTCGACTCGGTGTATCCGGGGGTACGGGAGTCGGTCGCCGCTTTCCGGGACAACGGGCAGACCGTGTGGTTCACGGGGCACAGTCTGGGCGGGGCGCTGGCGATGCTCGCGGGGTGCCGGATGTATCTGGAGGAGCCGCGGCTGCGGGCCGACGGGGTGTACACCTACGGTCAGCCCCGGACCTGTGACCGGGTGCTGGCCG
The DNA here is from genome assembly GCF_042753905.1 of Streptomyces sp. NPDC059248. Taxonomy (NCBI): domain Bacteria; kingdom Bacillati; phylum Actinomycetota; class Actinomycetes; order Kitasatosporales; family Streptomycetaceae; genus Streptomyces; species Streptomyces sp. NPDC059248. Next base: position 38,901 of record NZ_JBHYZV010000069.1, read on the forward strand.
CCGCGGTCAACAAGGGTCTCAAGGACCGGATGTTCCGCTTCGTCAACAACAACGACGTGGTGCCCGAGCTGCCGCCGGAGCCCGCCTACACGCATACGGACGCCCTGCGCTACTTCGACGCGAAGGGGAAGCTGCACGCGTCGATGCCGCTGGTGGCGGCGGTGGCCGACCGGGCGCGGGGGCTGACGGCCGACCCGCTGGCCCCGGCGGGCGACGGGGTCCGGGACCACTTCATCACCGAGTACGTCGCGGCGCTGGAGCGCAGCCTGCGGTGAGGGCGCCCGCGACGGGCGCCGCGGTGACGCCGGGAGCGGTGGGCACGGGTGACGGGTGCACGGGTGTACGGGAACGGGGCCGGGGCCGCCCCTGGGGGTCTGCCCCCCCCGCCAAGGAAAAACAACCAAACTAAACAGA